>NZ_JAZHDB010000154.1:0-53797 GCF_036584575.1 Desulfolutivibrio sp. | reverse complement strand
CCTGCACAACCTGGAGACCGAACTGACGCGCCACCAGGGCAAGGCCCAATACCAGATCTTCTGGAAAAAGGACGCCGCCGAACAGGCGGTCGCGGCCCAGTGGGAACAGTTACGGGCCCGTCCCGAACTGTTCGAGTTGACCACGTTTTCCCCGGACCAAGCCCTTTCGGTCATGCAGGAGACCCTGGGGGCCGGGGCCGACCTGTCCTGGCTGCGCGGCAAAAGCCCCCTGCCCTACACGGCCCTGGCCACCTTCCGCATCCCCCCGGACGACCCGGACTGGCCCAAACGGGCCTTCGAGGAGTTGAAGACCCTGGAGGGCGTGGCGGCGGTCCACGTCAACCCTTTGCAAATGGACCTGTCGCGCTCGGTGGTGGAGATCGGGCGCACGCTTTTGTGGCCCACGGGGGTGTTTCTGCTGCTTTTGGTGGCCCTGGTGGTGGGCAACACGGTCAAGCTGTCGCTTCTGGCCCGGGCCGACGAGGTGGCCATCCTGCGCCTTGTCGGGGCCCGGAACTGGTACATCCGGCTGCCGCTTCTGGTCGGCGGCGTCACCCTGGGGCTGTGCGGCGCGGGGCTGGCCCTGGGACTTTTGTGGGTGTTGCAGCGCTCCCTGGCCGAGATGCTGAACGTCCCGCCGCTTTGGATCAAAATCGATTTCCTGCCCCTGCCCCATGCGGCGGCCCTGGCCGGGGCCATGGCCCTGGTGGCCGCCGCCGCCAGCTGGGTCGCGGCCGGAGACCGGGGCTGACCCCGCACAGGGCCGCCCAACCACCCATGCCTGCCTCCCCTCCCACGCCGCATACCGGCATCATCCTGGCCGCCCACGGCTCGCGCCTCCCCGAGGCCCGGGCCACCCTGGAAGCCTTTACGGCCCGGGTGGCGGACAGCTACCCCCGCTGTCCCGTGCGGCTGGCCCGGACCATGGGCGAACTGCACCATGGCCGCCATCTGCGCCCGCTTTTCGGAGCCAGGTCGGTGGATGCGGCGTTTCTGGAGATGGCCGGACTCGGGGTGGCCCGGGTGGCCGTGCAATCCCTGCATGTGGTGGCCGGGGGGGAGTTCGCCGAGGTTTTGGCGGCGGCGGACCGCGCCCGACGGGGTGGAGGATTTGCCGCCGTGCGCGTGGGCGGGCCGCTTTTGCCCCCGGCCGGGGATGACCCCGTGCGCGCACCACAGGCTGGGATCGTCCTGGCCGCCGAGACGCTTCTGGCCAGCCTGCCGCCAGGCCGCGCGCCACACGAGGCCGTGGCGGTCATGGGGCACGGAGCCCGGGGACCGGCCCGGGAGACCTATGCCGCCCTGGCGGCGGAGCTTGCCCGGCGCGATCCGCTGGTTTTTTTCGCCACCCTTGACCGCACCAAGGCCGACGCCGCCCGGGAGGACTCCCATATCGGCCGCCTGCGCCGGGCCATCCTGGACAGCGGGGCCGGGCGGGCCTGGCTTGTGCCCTTTTTCAGCGTGGCCGGGGCCCACGCCCGGCGCGACCTGGCCGGAGACGAGGCGCTGTCCTGGCGCGGCGTGCTGACCCGGGCCGGGATCGACTGCGTGCCGGTCCTTTTGGGTCTTTTGGAAATCGAGCTCTTCGCCCGCATCTTTCTGGACCGCCTGCACGCATCCCTGGCCAGCCTCGACGCGGCGGGCGGGACATCCGGCGGGATCATTACGTGACCCCCGCCGGGGTCTGACGCCGGAACAAATGAAAACATGTCTCAATATCAGCTAAAATCCGCCCTGCCAGACGTCCTCTCTGCGGGGGACGCCGTTTCGCCCGCCACGACAACAAATTTTCTTCTTCTTTTCGTTCCAACAGCGCGCTTTTTGTAACAATATTCCTTTTTTGTTGCCAAATCGCCACGTTCATGCAACATTTCTGTAATGGCCGGGCTGAATCCCGCGTCGCGGCAAACGCGTGGCGCAGGCCCATAACCTCTAAGAGCGCGGGAGAACCGACGTGCGCATCAATATTTCCTTCAAACTGGTCTTTTTGGTCATGGCCTCGGTGCTGGTCAGCGGCGCTTCGGCCCTGGTGGCGTCGTACTATTCCGTGGGCCAAGGTTTCGAGAAATCTTTCATAGAGGCCATCGGCTCAGACCAAAAAGTGGTCCAGGACCGGGTGGACCGCATGCTTGCAGACTACACCGGGCTGGCCCAATCCCAGGCCGTGCGGCCAAATGTCATAAACGGCGTGGCCACGGCGGATGCGGCCCTGCTCAAAAAGCTGGGCCAGGATCTGATGCAGACCGGACAGACGGACTTCATCGTCTTCGTGGACGACAAGGGAACCGTGTTGTCCCGGGGCCACGACGACGCCGCCGGGGACAGCATCGCCAACCAGCAGTGCGTGCAAAAGGCCCTGGCCGGCTCCACGTGCAACACCTTCGAGCCCGGCAAGGTGGTCAAGATCTCGCTTCGAGCCACGGCCCCGGTGAAAAAAGACGGCAAGATCGTCGGCGCCGTCGTGGTGGGCATGAACGTCTCCAAGGACGACGCCTTCGTGGATTCGGTGAAAAAGATCCTCGACGTGGAAACCACCATCTTTTACGGCAACGTGCGCGTATCCACCACCATCATGGCCGACGGCAAGCGGGTCGTGGGCACCACCATGGACAACAAGGCGGTCACCGATGCCGTGCTCGGCCGCAAGGAAGTGTATGTGCTGAAGCTGCCGCTTTTCGGCAAGCCGTACATGGCCGTGTACTGGCCATTTTTCGACGCCGAGGGCAAGGCCGTAGGCATGTTCTTTCTCGGCAAGAACATGTCCGTGGTCGCGGCCTCCCAACGCGACGTCTTTTTGCACATCCTCTGGGTCTGCCTTGCAGCCATGGCCCTTTTGGCCGTGGTGGGCTATTTGGCCTCCAAAAAGTTCACGAAGCCGGTGTTGTTGCTGGCGGCATTTGCCCGCAAGGTCGAGAGCGGCGACTATTCCAGCACTTTGGACCTCAAGGTCGACGACGAGATCGGGGATCTGGCCATCTCCATGGGCAACATGGTCACCGCCCTCAAGGAAAAGATCGACGAGGTGGAAAAGGCCCTGCACAAGGCCGCCGAGGAGACGGAAAAGGCGCAGCAGGCCATGGACGAGGCCAAGGCCGCCAAGGAAGCGGCCGAACAGGCCAAGGCCGAGGGCATGTTGCACGCTGCCGGGAAGCTGGAAGGCGTGGTCCGCGTGGTCAACACCGCCTCGGAGGAACTGACCTCACGCATCGACCAGTCCAGCCGGGGGGCCGAGAACCAGGCCCAACGGGTGGGGGAGACGGCCACGGCCATGGAGGAGATGAACGCCACGGTGCTCGAGGTGGCCAAAAACGCATCCCAGGCCGCCGAAACCTCCGATGCGGCCAAGAAAAAGGCCGAGGAGGGGGCCATCGTCGTGGACCAGGTGGTCTCCGGCGTGGGCATGGTCCGGACCCAGGCCTTCGGCCTCAAGCAGGACATGGACACGCTTGGCCGTCAGGCCGAGGGCATCGGCCGGATCATGAACGTCATCTCCGACATCGCCGACCAGACCAACCTTCTGGCCTTAAACGCGGCCATTGAGGCCGCCCGGGCCGGGGATGCGGGACGCGGCTTCGCCGTGGTGGCCGACGAGGTCCGCAAGCTGGCCGAAAAGACCATGACCGCCACCAAGGAAGTGGGCGAGGCCATCCAGGGCATCCAGACCGGCACCACGACCAACGTCAAAAACGTGGAGCAGGCCGTGCGCACCATCGAGGAGGCCACGGAACTGGCCACCCGGGCCGGGGAATCCCTGAAGGAGATCGTGCATCTGGTGGACTTGGCCGCCGACCAGGTGCGCTCCATCGCCACGGCCTCGGAGCAACAGTCCTCGGCCAGCGAGGAGATCAACCGGTCCATCGAGCAAATCAACGCCATCTCCTCGGACACCTCCCAGGCTATGCGCGAGGCCTCCGGGGCCGTGACCGACATGGCCGGGCAGGCCAGGGAGCTCACCCAGCTCATCGAAGAAATGCAGACCGAGGGCGGCAATGCCGGGACGGCCCGGCCCCTGCCCAAAGCCGGGCGGCCCAAGGCGCTCCGCTAGCGTGGCGTCCACAAACAAACAGTTATGTTTACTATGAATAAAAACCATAAGTCCAATGTGTTGCTGCCTGCCAAACCGTAACGGCGATTTCCGAACGCAACACGAGGGCCGCCCCCGGCGGGGTTGGGCCTGCCCGGGCAGGCGACAGGCTGAAATGATGCTTGTTATGTAACACACGCCGCCTTTTCCAGGCACGCAGCACGCACGACATTGTCCCGGGGGCCGGGCCGCAAGGCCTGCCCCCTGGCTTTCAAAATTCCCCGGGCCGGGCCGCCCGAGTCGCCACGTTCCGTTCCGAAAAAACTATCCCCATGATTCGTTCTGTGGTATCGTATAACGAATCGATCTCTTCGCAAACGGCATCCGCCCTGGGGCGAACGCGACCTTTCGCTGTTCGAAAGACATGGAACCTGGCCTATGCGACGCCCCGTCTCCACCAATCCGGCCACCCTGGCCACCCTGGCCGCCCTGGCCGTGGCCGGACTGCTCGTCGTCCTGGCGCTCCTCTTCATGGCCCCGGGGCAGGAACAAAAGACCTGGACCGGCGAGACCCTGCGCGTGGGCTACGCCGAGGAGTATCCCTTCGCCTTTCGCGACGCCTCGGGCCGGGTCACGGGCGAAGGGCCGGAAACGGCCCGGGCCGTGCTGACGCAGCTTGGCGTTACGGACATACAGTGGGTGTTGGCGGAATTTTCCAGTCTCATTCCCAGGCTTGAGGAGGGCGACATCGACATGATCGCGGCCGGGATGTTCGCCACCCCGGAGCGCGCCAAGCGCATCGCATTCTCCCTGCCCACCGTCCGGGTGGGCCAAGGGCTTCTGGTGCGGGCGGGCAATCCCAAGGGGCTTTCCTCCTACGACGAAGCGGCCCGCCGCCCGGACGTGGTCCTGGCCGTTTTGGCCGGGTCCGTGGAAGAGGCCTATCTGGGGGGCCTGGGCATTCCCGAGGCGCAGCTCTTTACGGTTCCGGACGTAGCCACCGGGGTGGCCGCCGTCACGGCCGGGCGGGTCGACGGACTGGCCCTGAGCTCGCCCACGGTGAACCTCCTGGCCCGGGGCACGAACGGCGCATGCCAGGCCGCCGCCCCGTTCGTCGGCCCCCTCACGGACGGCCGGGAGGACAAGGGGCAGGCGGCTTTTGGATTCCGCAAGGCCGACACCGCGCTGCGCGAATGCGTAAACGGCGTACTGGCCGATTTTATCGGCGCCCCCGAACACCTGGAATTGGTCGGCCCCTTCGGGTTCACCGCACGGGACATGCCTGGCGACACGACGCCGTAGCCTTTCATCCCGCACAGGCGCGTCAGCAACGCCAGACCCGGCCGTCTGATCCGGCGCCCGGGCGCAGGAGAAAGAACTGGTGAGCCTCAAAAAAATCGCATCCGCCCTTCGCGGCGCCCTGCTGTCCGGCGACGTCTCCTTCTACGCCATCATTGCGGTCACCGCCCTGTCCGGCGCGCTGTTCTGGTTCGCCAGCGACGCCAGGCGGGAAAGCCAACGCAATTCCCTGCCGGTCATTGAAAATCTGCAACGGGCCCGGATCGAGGCCCTCAAGGGCGCCCTGGCCACCCAGCGGTTCCTGGCCGGAGAGGAGGGCGTGTCCCTGGCCGCCCGGGACGCCTTTTTCGAACAGGCCGCCCGGCGCATCCGGGAGGTGGCGGCCAGCCTGAACGCGGCCGGGGACGGCATGGCGGGAGAACAGACGGTTCTGAACGACGAGCTCCACCGCTTCGAATCCCTGATCACGGACATGGGGCGGCTCTCGGCCAGGCGCACCACGCCGGAAGGCCGCGCCGAACCAGCCCTGGCCCTGGAACTGCGCAGCATCTATGCCGCCCTGGAGGGCCTGGGCGACGAGTTGGAGCGTGGGGCCCGGGCGCGTTTCACGGAACTGGCCGCCAGGCAGGACACCTTCACCACCTCGCTGCTTGTCGCCTGGATCTGTTTCCTTTTGCTTTTGGCGGCCTTTATCGGGGCCACGGGGGCGATTCGCCGCAAAAACGAGGCGCTTTTGCGGGAAAGCGAAGCCCGCTGGCAATATGCCCTGGAGGGCGCCGGCGACGGGGTTTGGGACTGGGACGTGCAGACCGGGGCCGTCGCCCTGTCCCGGCGCTGGAAGGAGATGCTGGGCTTTGCCCCGGACGAACTGCCCGACAGCTACGAGACGTGGCGAAACCTGGTGCATCCCGACGACCTGGACATGGCCGAGGGGCGGCTTGCCGGGTACATCCAGGGGGAGACGCCAGACTATGCGGCGGAATTTCGCATGCGCTGCAAGGACGGCTCCTACAAGTGGATACTCGACCGGGGCAGGATCGTGGCCCGGGACGACACGGGCCAGGGCCTGCGTATGATCGGCACCCATGCCGACATCTCAAGCCTCAAGGCCGCCCAGGAGGCCCTGCGGGAAAGCCGGGAAGACCTGGCCGTGACCCTGCGCTCCATCGGGGACGGGGTCATGGCCACGGACGCGCACGGACGCATCACCCGCATGAACCCCACGGCCGAACGGCTCACGGGATGGGCTGCGGCCCAGGCCGCAGGGAAGTCCCTGGAGGAGGTGTTCGCCATCGTGGACACCCTCTCCCGCAAGCCCTGCCCCGACATCGTGGCCCGGGTCATGCGCTCGGGCGAGGTGGTCGGCCTGGCCAACCACACCTCGCTTCTGTCCCGGGACGGCCGGGAATACCAGATCGCCGACAGCGCCGCGCCCATTCACGACAACACCGGGGCCGTGATCGGGGTGGTGCTGGTTTTTTCCGACGTCACCGCCCAATACGCCGCCCGGGAGGAGATGCGCCACAGCGAGGAACGCTTTCGCACGGCCGTGCGCGAGGCCCCCTTTCCCATCATGATCCACGCCGGGTCCGGCCGGGTATACAGCGTCAACCGGGCCTTTACCGAACAAAGCGGCTACTCCCTGGCCGACCTGCCGCACCTGGACGCCTTCGCCCCCAGGGTGTCCTGCGCCGAGCCTTCCGTGACGGGCCTTTCCGGTTTTCCCCCCTGCCCTTCGGAACCCGGACGCACGGCGCCGTGTCGCATCGTATGCAAGGACGGCGCCCAGCGGGTGTGGGAGGTGGCCTGCGCCCCACTGGGGGCCATGCCCGACGGCCAGGCCGGGAGCATCACCATGGCCATGGACGTCACCACCCGCAATGCCGCAGAAGAGTCCCTGGTGGCGGCCAAACGCCAGGCCGACGCCGCCAACCGCTCCAAAAGCGAATTCCTGGCCAACATGAGCCACGAGATCCGCACGCCGTTAAACGGCATCCTGGGCATGCTCCAGTTGCTCACCCTGACCAAGCCGACCGGGGAGCAAAACGAGTACATCGCCATGGCCGTCAAGTCCGGACAGCGCCTCACGGCCCTTTTGTCCGACATCCTGGATCTGTCGCGCATCGAGGCCGGGAAGCTGACCATGGCCCAGACCGAATTCGCCCTGGACGACCTGCTGGCCGGGGTGCGCGAGGCCATAGCCCCGGCCTGCCGGGAACGGGGACTGGGCCTGGAGATGCACGTCGACCCGGACGACAGCCGTCTGCGCGGCGACGAACTGCGCATCCGGCAGATCCTCGTCAACCTGGCCGGAAACGCCGTGAAATACACCGAGACCGGACACATCCGGGTCGAGACGTCGGTGCTGCCCGGGCGGGCGCCGGAGCTGGCCACCCTGCTTTTTATGGTCGAAGACACGGGGGCGGGCATCGCCGACGACCAGATGGAACGCATTTTCGAAACATTTACCCAGGTCGAAGGCGCCTACACCCGCAGGCATCAGGGCGCGGGGCTCGGGCTGTCCATCGTGCGCCGCCTGGCCCTGGCCATGAACGGTTCGGTCTGCGTGCAAAGCGAGCCCGGGGCAGGCACGGCGTTTTTCTGCACCGTGGAATGCCGGACGGTCCCCGCCGCCAAGGTGGCGCAGCGGCCTGGAAAGGCCGCCTTGCCTCAGCCCGCCCCTTCAGGGAAACGCCGCGTCCTGGTGGCCGAGGACGACCCGGTCAGCCGGGCCGGGCTGGTGCGCATGGTGGAGAAAATGGGCTACCGGGCCCTTGGCGCGCAAAACGGCCAAGAGGCCCTGGAGGCCTTGACCCGGGAGGATTTCGATCTCATCCTCATGGACGTGCAGATGCCGGTTCTGGACGGGGTGGACGCCACCCGGCGCATCCGCACCGAACCGGGATTCGCGGCCATGGCGGACATCCCCATCGTGGCGCTGACGGCCTACGCCATGACCGGCGACCGGGAGACGTTTCTGGCCGCCGGGATGAACGCCTATCTGGCCAAGCCCTTCGAGATGGAAGACCTGCGGGCGGTGATGGCCTCGGTGGAGGGGACGGGGAAGACCTGAACGCGCCCACCGGAGGAATTCCCCTGCCGCCGCTGGCGGTTTTTCCGGCAATGGGCTACACCCCCGGCACATCATTTGTTGGAGGTCTTTTATGACAAAAATCGCTGTTCCGACCAAGGGCGGCCTGGTGGACGAACATTTCGGCCACTGCGAGTCCTTTACCATCGCCACCGTGGATGAAGCCAAGACCATTGTCTCCCGCGAGTCCTTCACCCCGCCGCCCCAGTGCGGCTGCAAATCCGACCTGATCCCCACGCTGTTGTCCATGGGCGTATCCGTGCTGGTGGCCGGAAACATGGGCGAGGGCGCGGTCATGCGTCTGCGGCAAAGCGGCATCCAGGTCTTTCGCGGAGCGTCCGGCCCGGTGGAAGAGGCCCTGGCCGCCTATCTGGCGGGAACTCTCGCCGACCGCGACGAACTGTGCCAGCACCACGGCCACGAGTGCGGCCACGGGTTGTAACCCGGCGGCTCTTCCAAATACGGCCGCAATTCGCCGTCGCCCGGCCGGGAACCGGCGTCCGCCGTGTCCCGGCCGTTTTTTCATGGCTGCCGTGGCGTGCGGGTGGCGACATGGCCCCGCCGAGCCCGGCTGTCTGCCCGGATAACGGAGGCAGACCTCATCAACGCGCAGACGAATGCCCCCGTTTGGGGCGAATCGCCTCATGCCCAGTCCTTTTCTCGGAGAACCTTCGGCATCGGGCAGATCATGTGCTCCCTCATTCGGTCAGATCATGTGCTCGCGACGCAACGACACGAGAACCGTTGTCATTCCCCCGCAGCGATGCTACTTTCTTGCATGTTCTCTGACGTGCGGGCAGCCCGGACGGGTTGTCCGTGTTCCCAGCCCCTCGCCCATCGGCGAAGCACGGCCGGGGGACAAAAAAACACAGGAGGCGCCATGAATGGACGTCGCAGCGCCACGGCGCTTATCGTCGCCGTCGGACTTTTTGTGCTCACGGCCGGGGGGCTTTTGGCCGCCGATCCGGTCATGCCGGAAATCACCGGCGCCGTGTGGATGAAATCCTCCCAGCAGGAAAAACTAGCCTTTTTGGTCGGCGCCAGCAGCGTGGTGGCCATCGAGCACCACATCGACCTCAAGGAGGCCGATGATCCCTCGAAGTTCACCGAGGGATGGGTGGCGGCCTTCAAGGACAAAAAATGGGCCGAAATCGTCGACAAGATCGACGCCTATTTCGCCGCCAATCCTGACAAGGGCGACAAGCTGGTCATGGATGTCGTGTGGAAAGAACTGATCCTGCCAACCATGGTGGCCAAGGGAGCGAAGCCGTGAAAAAAACCATCATTGTCACCGTATTGGTGCTGACGTTGGGATTTGTCGCCTGCACCAGAATGACGCCCACCCAGCAGGGGGCCTTAAGCGGCGCGGCGATTGGCGCGGCGGCCGGGGCCGGAATCAGCGCCATCGCCGGCGGCAACGCCGGGGTGGGGGCGCTTCTGGGCGGCGGACTTGGGGCCGTGGCCGGGACCGTCGTCGGCAGCCAGCAGGAACGCCGGTATTAACGAACAAAAACCCGGGCCTTGAGGCTGCCGACTACGCCATACGCTTCGAAAATCACGAGCCGGTCGCGGCCAAGCCCGCACCGTAAGCAAGGGATTTTCGTGCCTTTTTGCCCGGCGAAGAGGCCGCCGCTGGCGGCGGCGCAAAGCCCCGGTTTTCGACACCGGGGCTTTGTCATCCGTCTGGAAGCCCGGGTTTTGTTTTTCCGCAGCGAGGCGGGGAAATCTCCCTCGCAAAAACGGTTGGGAGGGGATCGTGACCCGGCGATTGCTTGTTTATGCCGCCATGGCGTGTCTTGTGTTTCTGGCCGTCCACCGGAATGTGCAGGCGGAGCCGATCCCGTTCGACGCCGATGACACCATCGACGAGATCAGGGAAAAAATCCGCCATAACGGCTACGCCTTCACCGTGGCCCCCAACCCGATCTTCAACCTCCCCCCGGCCGAGCGGCGCACATACCGCAGCCGCCGGGCCTCCCTCCCCCCCGCCGAAAACTCCCGCCTGGCGGCAAGCGCCGTCAGCGCCCTGCCCAAGAAGGCCCTGCCGTCGTCCTTTGACTGGCGCAGCTACAACGGGCATTCCTACATCGGGCCGATCAAGAACCAGGGCAGTTGCGGCTCCTGCTACGCCTTCGGGGCCGTGGCCGCAGCCGAAGGCGTCTACAACGTGGCCATGGGCCGCTATGACGCCAACGCCGCCGACTTCTCCGAATCCTTCATCGCCTGGTGCCTGGGACAATACGGCCCGTATTACGATCACTTCTCCGGATGCGACGGAGCGGACTACGACTATGCGGAGCTTTTGGCCCTGACCGTGGAGGGCGTCGCCTGGGAGGCCACCTTCCCGTATACGCCGACCGATCCGGGCAGTTGCACCCATATGAGCGACCCCGTTGTCAAGTTCGACAGCTGGGGCCGGTGCGGCTGCAACGACATCGACGCCATCAAGACCGCCATCATGACCTATGGCGTGGTGGATGTGGCCGTCTACGCCGACTCCGCCTTCGACGCCTATGCCGGCGGCATCTATGAAGACACCCTGACCACCTGCCCCGGCTCCCCCTGCGCCTACACCACCACCAACCACGCCGTGGCCCTGGTGGGCTGGAACGACAACGGGGATGCGGAAAATAACGGCTACTGGATCCTGCGCAACAGTTGGGGCTCCACCAACTGGGGCGAGGGCGGCTACATGCGCATCAAGTACACCTCGGCCCGGGTGGCCTGTTCCGTGGCCTATCTGACCTATACTGCTCCAGCCGACACGCCGGGCGCGGTCCCGGCCGTCAACAGCCTGCTTCTGGGGGAATAACGCCGCAGGATGTCGTCGCGGCGGCAGGGCGGCCCGTAGCGGCGCACGTACCGAAAAACGACGCGGGGGGGATCATGCGCATCATCCAGGAGTTCAAGGAGTTCGCGGCCCGGGGCAATGTGGTGGATCTGGCCGTGGGCCTGATCATGGGCGCGGCCTTCGGCAAGGTGGTTTCGTCTTTGGTGTCCGACATGCTCATGCCGCCCATCGGCCGGATCATGGGCAACATCGATTTCAGCAACCTGTTCGTGAACCTCTCGGATACGCCCGCCGCGTCCCTGGCCGAGGCCAAAAACCTGGGTCTGGCCACCGTCAACTACGGCATGTTCCTCAACACCGTCATCGACTTCCTCATCGTCTCCCTGGCCGTGTTCTTCCTGGTCAAGGTGGTCAACCGCCTGCGCGCCGCGCCAAAGGCCGCGCCGACCACCAAGGAATGCCCCTTCTGTCGCTCGGCCATTCCCCTGGCGGCCATCAAGTGCGGCCACTGCACCTCGGATCTGCCGCAGTGACCGGCAGGGGCGCAGGCCGCCCCCACCACCCGTCGCCGCGTTGCGTCCGCTTGCTGTGAAAAATATCTCCCGGAGCCCCCGTTATGCCCATGTCGTTTCTTGTGCGCAACGTGTCGCGTATCACGCCGCTGCCCGTCGGCGTGCTTGTGATACTCCTTCTGTCCGTCCCCCTCTTCGGGTGCGGCAGCGACCAAGCCCCTTCGACCGCCCTGCAGAACGGCCCGCAGCTCGCGAAAAACGATGCGGAAAGCGACACGGAAAGGCTCGCCAGGCTCTTGCAGAAAAAACGCGCCAAGCCGCCGAAGCGTTTCGACAAACCCAAGGAAGCCATGGTCTTTTTTGCCGAACGGCGCGCCCCTGTAGGAGAAACGGCCATCCCCGTCGAGCGGTACGTCGCCGCCCTGGAACACATGAAGGGCATGGACGTCTATTCCACCAAGCTAAACCGGCGCATCCCGGCGGCCAGAAAGGGCGACTTCCTGAATTCCCGCGAGGGGGTGCTGGGCCGGTGGACTGCGGTGGGGCCCGGCAACGTGGGCGGCCGGATCCGCTCCCTGGTCATCGACCCGGGCACGCCCGCCACCATGTACGCCGGCGGCGTGGCTGGCGGCGTCTGGAAGACCGTCGACTCGGGGACCACCTGGACGCCCCTGACCGATCTTTTGCCGAACCTGGCCGTATGCTCCCTGGCCATGGACCCGAAAAATTCCGCCATCCTCTACGCCGGGACCGGCGAGGGCTTCGGCAACTCCGACGCCGTGCGCGGCGCGGGCATCTTCAAGACCACAAGCGCCGGGGCCAGTTGGGCGCTGTTGCCCGCAACGGCCACGGAGGCGTTTTATTACGTCAACGACATCGTGACCAGCCCCAACGACTCGAACCGGGTCTACGCCGCCACCCGGCAGGGCCTCTACCTGTCCGCCGACGCCGGGACAAGCTGGACCCAGGTCCACGACGCCTCGGCCATCAGCGGCTGCACCGACCTGGCCGTAAGCGACAACGCCGGGACCGACCGGGTGTTCGCCGCCTGTGGCATGTGGACCACCTCGCCCACGGCGTACATCCTGCGCAGCACGAACAACGGCCAGAACTGGTCCCAGGTCTACACCCAGGCCTACATGGACCGCACCTCCCTGGCCATCGCCCCGTCCAATCCGGACATCATTTACGCCCTGGCCTCGAACAACAACACCACCACGGGTTACCTTTACACCAACGGCCTTCTGGCCGTGCTCAAGTCCATCGACGGCGGCACGACCTGGAATGCGGTCTACACCAACACCAACGACTGCACCGTCCCGGCCGACATGCTCCTGACCAACCCGCAAAGCGCCATGTGCCCCTGCACCACCAACCCGAACAATTTCGCCAACCAAGGCTGGTACGACAACGTCATCGCCGTGGACCCCAAAAATCCGAACATCGTCTGGGCGGGCGGCATCGACCTCTTTCGCTCGGACAACGGCGGCCAGACCTGGGGCATGGCCTCCTACTGGTGGACCAAGACCACCCGCCCCTATTACAACCACGCCGACCATCACGTCCTGGTTTTCCATCCCGCCTACGACGGCGCCGCCAACCAGACCCTCTACAGCGGCAACGACGGCGGCCTGGCCGTGACCGCCAACGCCCGGGCAGGCGTCACCCAGACGGTCTGCGACACCACAAGCCCCCCCCAGGTGGCCTGGACCAGCCTCAACAACGGCCTGTCCGTGACCCAGTACTACTACGGCGCGGTCTATCCCGGCGGCGGCACGTTTTTCGGCGGCGCCCAGGACAACGGCACCACCCGGGGAACCACGGCCGCCGGTCCCAACGCCTGGACCACGCTTTTGGGAGGCGACGGCGGGGCCGTGGCCGTCAACCCCGACGACACGAACATCCTCTACGGCGAATACACCAACCTCTCCATGGTCCGCTCCACGGACGGCGGGGCCAACTTCGAAGATTGCGTAAGCGGCATCACCGAAAAGGCCTCGGATTTCCCCTTCATCACCGTGTTCGCCATGGACCCGGGAAACCCGGACATCCTGTGGACCGGCAACAAGCACCCCTGGCGAACCGAAAACGGCGCGACACTTTGGACCAAGGCCGGGACGAAGCTCCCGGACGAGTCCTCCATCAGCGCCATGACCGTGGCCCCGGGCAATTCGAACCTGGCGGCCATCGGCACGAGCAAGGGCCACATCCTGATCACCACCAACGCCCTGTCGGCCACATCGGCCACCGTCTGGACGCACACCAAACCCGTCAGCGGAAACATCTCGTCCGTGGCCTTCGACCCGACCAACACCCAGACCCTCTACGCCACCTGCTCCAACTTCGGGCAGCATCATGTCGTCAAATCCGTCAATGGCGGCGCGACCTGGGCCGACATCTCCGGTTCCGGGACGTTGGGACTGCCCGACGTGCCGACCTTTGCCCTCATCGTGGACCCGAACGCACCTTCGCGGCTGTATGTGGGCACGGACCTGGGCGTGTTCGTGACCACCAATGGCGGCGCGTCCTGGGCGGTGGAGAACACCGGCTTCGCCAACGTGATTACGGAATCCCTGGTGCGCGACGCCCAAAGCGGACGGCTTTTCGCCTTCACCCATGGCCGGGGCGTCTGGAATGTGCCCCTGCCGGGCTCTGCGGCGTCCGTCCCGGCGGTGGCGCCGCTTCTGTTGGGCGACCAATAACCCAGGGCCTAGGCCCGGCCACCCGGAATCCGGCGCAGGGTGAGGACCGCATCCACGGTGTAGACCGCGACCCCGGCCCAGATGCAGCCGAAAGTCGCCGCCCGGGCCGAATCGAAGGGCTCGCCGTAGGCCAGAACCCCGAGCAGAAACATGCAGGTGGGCGCGATGTATTGCAAAATGCCCAGGCTAGTCAGGCGCAGCCGCCGGGCCGCGAAGGCGAAGGCCAGAAGCGGGGCCGCCGTGACCACGCCCGCGCACAGCAAAAGCGCATCCGTGGCCTGCCCCAGGTGCAGAAACGCCCCGCGCCCTTCCTGCCAAAGCCCCCACAGGTAGAACCCGGCCGGAACGCCCAGCACCGCCGTCTCAAAAAAAAGCCCGGGCAGGGACTCCACCCGCATCAGTTTGCGTAAAAGCCCGTAGACCCCGAACGTCCCGGCCAGGGCCAGGGCGATCCAGGGCAGGCGGCCATGGGCCGCCACGCTTATGCCCACCCCGATCACGGCCAGGGCCACGGCCATGGCCTGGAGGCGGCTTAGGCGCTCCCGGAAAAAAAGCGCCCCCAGCACCATGTTCACCAGGGGGTTGATGAAATAGCCCAGGCTGGCCTCCACCACATGTCCGGAATTGACCGCCTGGATGAAAAGCAACCAGTTGACGCCCAAAAGCAGGCCGCAGGAGGCCATGAGCAGCACGTCCCGGCGCCGGGACAACACCCGGCGCGCCTCGCCAAGACGCCCCATGGCCACCAGGGCCGCCCCGGCCGCCACCAGGGACCACACCAGGCGGTGGCACAGGATCTCCACCGGCGCCACGTCGGCCAGGGACTTCCAGTAGATGGGCAAAAGCCCCCAGGAGACGAAGGCGAAAAGGGCGGCGACGACGCCGGACAGGGAATGGGGAGCGGGCATGGCTGGATCCTTTGCGGCGGGGCCGGAAGCGGTCCTGGCCGGGCGCGGATCATGCCAAAGCCGGGGACGGTTGTGAAGCGCGGGGACGTGGGGCCGGGAGGACCGCCTGCTTCACCCGGAGGCCTCCGGACGGGCCTGTCTCTTTGCGGGCTGGCGTCCGGTCGCGTCATCAGGTAGGGAATGTCCGGCCATGCCAACGTCGGGGAGGAAGAAAGGGGATGCCCCGGGCAAGGGCCGCAGGCCAAAAGGACGCAGCAAAAAACCGTCCCGGAGGGGCCATCCCCCCCGGGCCGGTCGAAAAAGCACGGTGCGGGGCGTTGCGACTAGTGGTGGTCTTCCTGGCTGAACTGGCGGATGCGGTAGAAGGCCACGGCCACAATGATCGCCATGTAGATGTAGATGGCCGGAACGCCGTAGAAAGCCTGTTCGCTGGAATGCCCCATGTTGGTGATCAGTTCGCGTATGACGCTCATGGTCCGGTCTCCTTGTGGCCAGGATGTGAAGTTTCGCTCAAAGTCCGGTAAAATTCCTTCGAAACGCCGAAAAAGTCAAGCCCTTCTCCAGACGCGACCAACGCCCCGGGCGGCCTGCCGCCGGGAAATACGAGGAGATGCCCGCCGTGTTTGACGACAAACCCTTCACCTTCGACCGCGTGGTGCGCCTGGCCCTGACGGCCGGCCTAGCGTGGGCGGTCATCAGCCTCCTGGGATATCTCAGCGACGTGCTGGCCCCGTTTGCCGTGGCCCTGGTCCTGGCCTATCTCATGAGTCCCCTGGTGAACCTCCTGGAGCGGCGGCTCAAAAACCGCACGGTGGCGGTGATTGCCGCCCTGACAGGGGTGATCCTGGCCGCCGCGGGCCTGCTTTTGCTCGTGACCCCCATGATCCTTGGCGAGATGGGCCGCATGGGGCGGCTTTTGTCCGAATTCATGGACAATTCCGACCTGGCCCGGCGCGCCGCCGAACGCCTGCCCCCGGACATCTGGAAGGCCATCAAGGAGTTCGCCGCCCGGGACGACGTTCGGGGGTGGTTCGCCCAAAACGACGTGATGGGCCTTTTGCGCGAGGCCGCAAGCCGCATCCTGCCCGGGGTGTGGGGGGTCATCAGCGGCACGGCCGATGTGATTTTGGGGCTTGTCGGGGTGTTCCTCATCGGCCTGTATCTGGTTTTTCTGCTCTTTGACTACGGCAAGGTGCGGCACTGGCCCGACTACGTGCCCGAACGCCACCGCGAGACCGCCGTGGATTTCGTGTCGGATTTCACGGCCTACATGAACCGCTACTTCCGGGCCCAGGCCCTTCTGGCCTCGGCCGTGGGGGTGGTGTGCGCCGTGGGGTTTTCGCTCATCGGGCTGCCCCTGGCCATACCGCTGGGGCTCTTTGCCGGGGCCCTCAACATGGTGCCCTATCTCCAGCTTCTGGCCGTGCCCGTCGCGGTTCTGCTCGGGCTTCTACATTCTCTGGAAACCGACATGGGGTTTCCCACCGTCCTGGCCCTCATCGCCCTGGTCTTCATCGTGGCCCAGATCCTCCAGGACTGGATCCTCATGCCGCGCATCATGGGCAAGGCCATGGGGCTGTCGCCGGTGCTCATGCTTCTGTCCCTGTCGGTCTGGGGCAAACTTTTAGGCTTTCTGGGCCTGCTCATCGCCCTGCCCATGACCTGCCTGTGCCTGGCCTGGTACCGGCGGGCGGTTCCACCGCCCGGGCCGATGACGGCCGCCCGCCCTGGCGGGGACGTGTCCCGGCCATCGGGGGCTGCGAATCCTGAAAACAACAACTTGAAATGATTATTTTCCTTTAACAATACTGGCGTTATGGTGAGGCGGTGCAAAACGAGGGTCGCAACCGCCCGGACGGACATCCGTGATGTGCGGCAAGCCATAAGGATATACTCGTTTTTTCCTTGATAATACCGGCCTGTTTTTTAGAGACGCGCACCTGTTCCGCTGCACTTCGCAACGGCGCATTTTAAAAACACATTCCGTCCTTCCCCATCACGAATGTAAAGAGACGCTGCGAACCCGAAGCCCCAGCTATCCGGGTCTTCCGGAGAATCGCTCTCCGGACAATGCCTCGGCTTGTTCTTGCAGGACGATTCTGCTATTTATTCAACGGACAGGATATAATGCCATAACCTTTCCTGATTTCCTGTACTGGTGCAGACAACATGAATAGGGCCCTCCCCCATATCTCCAAGCCCCGGCGGAAATCGCTTCTAGCCGCTTTTTCGGTAGCCTTGGCGCTTTGCACCGTCTGGTTCTTTGCCGTTGACGCCTTCAAAGCCCGGGTGGTGGCCGAAAAACGCGACGAAATCAAAGCCCGGTGCGACATCCAGCATGTCGCCCTGGAATCCCTGCTCACCCGCCGCCTGACCCGCCTGGGCGGCCTGGCCGCCTATGTGGAGACCCAACTGCTCACGGGGCACACCCTTGATGAATTTCCTGTCTTCGCCTCGGGTCTGATCGGCGGCGATACGAGCATCCGCTCCCTGGCCATAGCCCCGAACGGCATCGTGGACATGGCCTTCCCACCCGAACAGCACCGGGTGCTCATCGGTCACGACCTGTCCAACGACCCGCGCCCCAAGGGCCGCGAGGATTATTACCTGGCCGTGGAATCCCGGAACATCGTGATCAGCGGCCCCTTCGAGTTGCTGCGCGGCGGGCTCGGGCTGGTGGCCCGCAAGGCCGTGTACCTGCACGGGGTCTACTGGGGCGTAGTCAACATCGCCCTGGACGTGCCGGACATCCTGGCTGAAGCCGGATTATCCCGGGACATGGATGGGGTGTCCCTGGCCCTGCGCGACGAGGACGGCCGGGTCTTTTTCGGCGACGACCGGATCTTTTCCGAGGATCCGGTGGTCATGCGCGTGGATCTCCCCGAGGGACATTGGGAACTGGCGGCCGTTTTGCACGGCGGGTGGGACACGGCTGTCTCCTTCCGCCTTTCGGTCTTTCAGATCGGCAGTCTGATCATCGTCTTTTTGCTGAGCCTTTTGACCTACTTCGTGGTCAACCGCCAGGAACGCCTGAGCGCGGCCGTGGCGGTCAAAACACGGGAGACCAACGCCGCCAACAGGGCGCTATTTCGCAGCAACCGGGCCTTAAAGACCTTAAGCGCCTGCAACCATGTGCTGCTTCGGGCCACAAGCGAGCAGGAACTTTTAGGCGACATGTGCCGGGCCATCGTGGAGGTCGGCGGCTATCATGCGGCCTGGGTGGGTCAGGCTGAAGACGATGCGGCAAAAACGGTCCTGCCCCTGGCCAGCGCCGGAATCGATCTTGAGGCGGTACGAAGCCTCGCCGTCGTGTGGGATGGCGAGCGCCCGCACGGCCGGGGGCCTGTGGGCCGGGCCATCCGGGAGAACCGAACCGTGGTCGTGGCGGACGCCGCCGCCGATCCTGGCATGGCGTCCTGGAGGGAGGACATCGGGCAGAATGGTCCGCTGTCCATCGTGTCCCTGCCGCTTCGCGACGATGCCGGGGTGTTCGGGGTGCTGTGCATCGACGCCCGGGGAGTGGGAGCCTTCGGGGACGACGAGATCCCGCTTCTGGAGGAACTGGCCGGGGACATGGCCCATGGCGTAAGCTATCTGCGGGCCCTGGGCGAACGGGAGCGGGCCAGGGTGGATCTGGCCCGGGAACGGGAGCAGGCCCGGCGCTATCTGGACATCGCCGGGGTGCTCATGGTCGGCCTGGACGTCTCCGGCCGGATCACCCTCATCAATCGCAAGGGACTGGAAATACTCGGCTATTCTGACGAGCGAGAGCTTCTCGGGAAGGATTGGATCGAGACCTGCATCCCGGACGAGGCCCGCCAACACCTGCGCGAAGTGATGGCCGGGATGCTGCACGGGTCAAGCGGGTTCCTGGACGTGTATGAGAATCAGGTGTTGCGCCGCGACGGTGGCCGCCGCGTCCTCTCCTGCCACAACACGGCCCTTTCCGACGAGGCCGGGGGTATTACGGGCCTTTTGTCCTCGGGGGAGGACATCACCGAACGCAAGGCCGCCGAGGACCGGCTGCACCGCGAACTGTCGGCCAACGTGGCCGTGGCCGCCATCTCCCGGGCGCTTTTAAACGTCGGGGCCTCCTTTACGGATCTCTCGAAAATCGTGCTTGGCGCGGCCCGACAGGTGACCGGCAGCCAGCACGGCTACGTGGGCGTCATCGACGAAAAAACCGGCAACCTGGCCAGCCTGACCCTGACGGAGATGCTCGAAGGCCAATGCAATCTGGCCGCCGACAAGGTGAAGACCGAATTTTCGCCCAACCCCGACGGCAGCTATCCCTGCCTGTGGGGGGTGACCCTCAACACCGGCAAGCCCCTGGTCGTGGATGATCCGGCCCGGCATCCCGCCTTCCGGGGGTTGCCCGGCGGACATGTCCCTCTTGAAAATTTCATGAGCGTCCCGGTGGTGACCGAAGGCCATATCCTGGGACAGATCGCCCTGGCCAACGCCCCGGGAGGCTATGGCGAACACGAGGTGCGCACCGTATCCCGCATGGCCGTGCTGCTCGGCCTGGCCATCGTGCGCAAACGCGACGAAAACGAACTGCACCGGGCCAAACGGCTGGCCGACGCGGCCAACGAGGCCAAGACCCAGTTTCTGGCCAACATGAGCCACGAACTGCGCACGCCCATCAACGGCATCATGGGCATGGTGCAACTGGCCCTGGCCGAGGAGCTGCCTGACGAGCAGCGGGAATTCTGGGAAATCGCCCGCGAATCCTCGGACAGGCTGATCCAGATCGTCAACAACCTGCTGGAGCTGGCCAGCATCGAGGCCGGGGCCCTGGAACCGGTGCTGCGCGGCTTTTCCCTGCGCGGCCTCATGGACTCCCTGGAACGTACCCACGGCGTGGCCGCAGCTTTCAAAGGGTTGCCCCTGCACTTCGACATCGCGCCGAACGTGCCCGACCAACTGGTGGGCGACGATTTTCGTCTGCGCCAGGTGATCAACATCCTGGTGGGCAACGCCCTGCGCCATACCCAGTCCGGATCGGTGCGGGTCGCCGTGGCCCCCCTGGAGACGGGACAGGCCCTGTCCGATGGGCTGGTGCGGGTAGCCGGGGACTTTTCCGGCGCCTGCCTGCTTTTTTCCGTGACCGACACCGGAGTCGGCATCCCGGCGGACAAGCACAAGGCCATCTTCGACAGCTTCACCCTGGCCGAGGAATACCTGACGAAGAAATACAGCGGCTCGGGGCTGGGCCTGTCCATCGCCAAAAGCGTGGTGGAGCTCCTAGGGGGGACCATCCGGGTGGAGAGCACGCCCGGGGAGGGCAGCACGTTTTTTTTCACTAGCGTGTTCTGGCCGTCGGGGGGCGAGACGGTCCCGGCGCAACCGGCCCCGGCCGCGCCTGCGTCCGAAGCCCCGGAACTGCCGCCGCTTCGCGTGCTGGTCGTGGAAGACGAGCCGGTCAACCGGATGGCCCTGGTCAAGTCCCTTTCGCGCCGGGGGCATACGCCCGTGGAGGCCGAAAATGGCCTGGAGGCGCTCAAGGCCCTGGGGCAGGCCCCCTTCGACCTGGTGCTCATGGATATCCAGATGCCGGTGATGGACGGCCTGGCGGCCACCCGGCACATCCGCAACGGCGAGGTGCCGGGGATAGACCGGAACATCCCGGTCGTCGCGCTCACGGCCTACGCCATGGAGAGCGACCGGGAGCGGTTCCTGGCCGTCGGCATGGACGGCTACGTGCCCAAGCCCTTCGAGATCGCAACCCTGCTTGCGGCCATGGGGCGGGCGATGGGACAAAAAAAACCCGGGGATCGGCCCCGGGAAATGGCGTAAAACGCGCCCCACCCTTCACGCCTCCCTTTGCCGATCCAGCCCCCGCAAATTCACCGCCTCGGCCAGATGCTCCACTCTGATGCCCTCGTCGCC
Source organism: Desulfolutivibrio sp. (assembly GCF_036584575.1). NCBI lineage: Bacteria > Pseudomonadati > Thermodesulfobacteriota > Desulfovibrionia > Desulfovibrionales > Desulfovibrionaceae > Desulfolutivibrio > Desulfolutivibrio sp. Next base: position 32,578 of record NZ_JAZHDB010000154.1, on the reverse strand, counting down.
ATCCAGGTCGGCGATGGTCCGGGCGATGCGCAAGATCCGGGTATGCGACCGGGCCGAAAGCCCCAGCCGCCGCACCGCGCCTTCCAAAAACCGATGCCCCTCGTCGTCGATCTTGCAGCAGGCCGACAGGCGGCTCCCCACCAGTTCGGCGTTGACGTGGATGGCCGCATCGGCATAGCGCGCCGCCTGCCGCTCCCGGGCCGCCAAGACCCGCCCCCGCATGACCGTCGAATCCACGGTCGAGGCCTCCTGGCGCAGCTCCTTGTACGGCACGGCCGGAACCTCCACCTGCAGGTCGATGCGGTCCAGAAGCGGCCCGGACAGGCGTGAGCGGTAGCGCTGGATCTGCGGCGGCGAACAGGTGCATTCGTGGCGCGGGTCGCCCAGGTAGCCGCAGGGGCAGGGGTTGAGAGCGGCCACCAGCATGAAGTCGGCGGGATAGGTCAGGGACATGGCCGCCCGGGCGATGGTCACCTTGCCGTCCTCGAGGGGCTGGCGCAGCACCTCCAGTACGGATTTCTTGAATTCCGGCAGTTCGTCCAGAAACAGCACGCCCTTGTGGGCCATGGACACCTCGCCCGGCCGGGGGTGGCTGCCGCCGCCGATGAGCCCCGCGTCGGAGATGGTGTGGTGCGGCGAGCGGAAGGGCCGGGCCTCGACCAAGGCGGCCTGGCGGGGAAGCTGCCCGGCCACGCTGTAGATCTTGGTGACCTCCAGGGCCTCGTCGAAACGCAAGGGGGGCAAAACCGTGGGGATGCGCTTGGCCAGCATGGTCTTGCCGCTGCCCGGCGGTCCCACGAAAAGCAGGTTGTGGCCGCCTGCGGCGGCGATCTCCACGGCCCGCTTGGCATGCTGCTGGCCCTTGACCTCGGAGAAGTCCACCTGGAAGTCCCCGGGCGCGGGGCCGGGATCGGTTTCGGGCAGGGGTTCGGGGGAAAGGGTCGTCTGGCCGCTTAAAAACTCCACGGCCTCACGCAGGGTCGACAGGCCGTAGACCGGCAGGTCGCGGACCACGGCGGCCTCCCGGGCGTTGTCCCGGGGCACCAGGATGCCCCTGGCCCCCATCTCCCGGGCCCGGACGGCCATGGACAGGATGCCGGGCACGGGTTTGAGCTCGCCGGACAGGGACAGCTCACCGGCCAGAAAAAGGTTCTCGGCCCCCTCGGGGGGCAGGATTCCGGCCGCGGCCAGAAGGGCTGCAGCCAGGGGCAGGTCGTAGGCGCTGCCCTCCTTGCGCATGTCGGCCGGGGCCAGATTGACGGTGATGCGCGCCGCCGGGAGCTTGAAGCCGCTGTTTTTGAGCGCCGCCAGCACCCGTTCCTTGCTCTCGCGCACCGCGCCCTCGGCCAGTCCGACCATGGCGAAGGACGGAAGTCCCTGCCGGGCCAGGTCCACCTCCAACTCGACCGGAAAGGCGTCGATGCCCAAAAGCGCGGCGGTGGCGACGTGGACCGGCATGGCGTCACTTCACCAACATGCCTATCCGGTCGAAGCGCACATTGGGGATGCCGTTCCAGGACCAGTAGATGATCCAGGCCTTGCCCTTGATCTTGTCCCGGTCCACGAAGCCCCAGAAGCGGGAGTCGTAGGATTCGTCGCGGTTGTCGCCCATGCAGAAATACTTGTTCTCGGGCACGGTGACCGGTCCGAAATTATCCCGACGGGGGGTGATGCGTGGGTCGGTGTGGCGGACGTAGGGCTCGGTGAGCTTTTCGCCGTTGCGATAGACCTCTTTGTCCTTGATCTCGATGACATCGCCGGGGGCGCCGATGATGCGCTTGATGAAGTCCTTGTCCGGGTCTTCGGGGAATTCGAAGACGATGATGTCGCCGTGCTTGGGCTCCTCCACATCGAAGAGCGTGGTCCCGGTGAACGGCATCTTCACGCCGTAAAGGAACTTGTTGACCAGAAGGTGGTCGCCGATCTGCAGGGTCTCCAGCATGGACCCCGAGGGGATCTTGAAGGCCTGGACCACGAAGGTGCGGATGACCAGGGCCAGGACCAGGGCCACGGCCAGGGCCTCAATGTATTCGAGAAGCGTTTTCTGCCATCTGGGGTTCATGCGTTTTCCTTTTGCTTGCGCCGGGCGTCGCCCCCGTATCCCGCAGGGTGGAGACTGGGCCGTTTCCGGGACGTGTCGAAACGACTGGCCGGGCCGCGCCGCCCATGCGGCATGGCGACGGGCTGGGTCAGGAGTCGTCCCCGGCCTTGAGGGCGGCCAAAAAGGCCTCCTGGGGAATCTCCACGTTGCCCATCCGCTTCATGCGGCGCTTGCCTTCCTTCTGTTTTTCCAAAAGCTTGCGCTTGCGCGTGATGTCGCCGCCGTAGCACTTGGCGATGACGTTTTTGCGTAGCGGCGAATTGCGCTCCCGGGCGATGATCTTGGTGCCGATGGCGGCCTGGATGATGACCTCGAAGAGCTGCCGGGGGATGCTCCGCTTGAGCCGCAGGGCCAACGCCCGCCCGTAATGGTAGGACTTGTCCCGGTGTACGATGGTGGCCAGGGCGTCCACGGGGTCGCCGTTGATCATGATGTCCAGGCGCACCAAATCCGAGGCCCGGTGGTCGATGATCTCGTAGTCGAGCGACGCATAGCCCTTGGTGGCGGATTTTAAGCGATCGAAGAAGTCGTAGACGATCTCGGCGAAGGGCATCTCGTAGGTGATGATCACCCGGGTGGAGGTCAGGTACTTGATGTCCTTCTGGATGCCGCGCTTTTCCTCGCACAGCTTGAACACGCCGCCCACGTAGTCGTTGGGGGTGTGGATCTCCATGCGCACGAAGGGCTCGGACAGGGTGGCGATCTCCTGGGACTTGGGCAGCCTGCTCGGGTTGTCGATGAAAAGGACCGTGCCGTCGGTCTTGTCCACCTTGTAGATGACCGAGGGCGCGGTGGCGATGAGGATGGCCCCGAATTCCCGCTCCAGGCGCTCCTGGATGATCTCCATGTGCAAAAGGCCCAAAAACCCGCACCGAAAACCGAAGCCCAGGGCCTGGGAGGTCTCGGGTTCGTAGCTGAAGGCCGCGTCGTTTAACTGGAGCTTTTCCAGGGCGGACTTCAAGATCTCGTATTCCGCCGCCTCCACGGGATACAGCCCGCAAAAGACCATGGGCTTGACTTCCTTGAAGCCAGGCAGCGGGGCGGGGGCCGGATTCTGGGCTCCGGTGATGGTGTCGCCCACCCGCGCGTCGCGCAGGTTCTTCATGTTGGCGCACAGATATCCCACCTCGCCCGGCCCCATGGAGGGGATGTCCAACGGCCCGGGGGAAAAGGCCCCCAGCCGGGTGACCTCATAGACCGCGTTCGTGGAAAAGATGCGGATCTTCTGGCCCATGGCGATGCCGCCGTGCATGATCCGAAACAGCACCACCACGCCCTGGTAAGAGTCGTACCAGGAATCGAAGATGAGCGCCTGAAGGGGGGCGTCGGCGTCGCCCTTGGGCGGCGGCACCTGGGCGATGATGCGTTCCAGCACCTCGGGCACGCCCATGCCGGTCTTGGCGCTCACGGCCAGGGCGTCGTGGCAGTCGAGCCCGATGCCCTCCTCGATCTGGGCCTTGACCCCCTCGACATCGGCGCTTTGCAGGTCGATCTTGTTTAAGACCGGGACCACTTCCAGGTCGTGGTCCAGCGCCAGATAGACGTTGGCCAGGGTCTGGGCCTCCACGCCCTGGGTGGCGTCCACCACCAACAGCGCGCCCTCGCAGGCCGACAGGCTGCGCGAGACCTCGTAGCTGAAGTCCACGTGGCCGGGGGTGTCGATGAGGTTTAGGATGTAGTTTTTGCCGTCGGCAGCCTTGTAGGGGATGCGTACGGTCTGGGCCTTGATGGTGATGCCGCGTTCCCGTTCCAGGTCCATGCGGTCCAGGTATTGATCGCGCATGTCCCGGGAGGTCAAAAGTCCGGTGACTTCAAGGATGCGGTCGGCAAGGGTGGACTTGCCGTGATCGATGTGGGCGATGATGCTGAAATTGCGAATGACCGACGTATCCATCTGACTCCGGGGGGTGGTGGCGGCCAGACCGCGTTGTTGGCGTGGCGTGAAAGGTCGGTCTGGCACATAATGGAAGCGCGGCGCGGCGTCAATGCGCCGAGGGACGCCCGGCTAGGTCCGGGCCATCTCGCGCCGGGCGGCCCGGCCCCTTCCCTGGACTCGCCATGCGCGGCCGAAAGGGGTACAACGCGGTCCTTTAGCAGGGGAAACGGCGCGCCAGCGCCCTCCCCGCCTCAGTTTTCATGCCAGGGAGGATGTACGGTGCAAAGCGTCAATCCGGCCACGGGGCAGCTCATCCGGGACTACCCCGAACACGGCCCGGCCGAGTGTGCGGCCATCCTGGACGACGTCGTAACCGCCGCCAGGGATTTTTCCCGGACCACCTTCGCCGGGCGCGCCCGGTGCATGACCGCCTTAGCCGAACTGCTCATCGCCGAGGCCCCGGGGCACGCCCGGCTCATCACCCTGGAAATGGGCAAACTTTTGCGCGAGGCCGAGGCCGAGGTCAAAAAATGCGCCCAGGTCTGCCTCTACTACGCGCAACACGCCGAGGCCATCCTATCCCCCACGCCGGTACGATCAGCCGTGGCTGAGTCCTGCGTCAGCTTCGAGCCTCTGGGGACGATCCTTGGCATCATGCCCTGGAACTTCCCCTTCTGGCAGGCCATCCGCTTCGCGGCCCCGGCCGTCATGGCCGGCAACGCCGTGGTCCTCAAGCACGCCCCCAATGTCTGCGGCTGCGCCCTGGCCGTGGAGGATTTGTTCCGCCGGGCCGGGTTCCCGGAAAATGTCTTCCGGGCGCTTTTCATCCCGCTTGACCTCGTGGAATCGGTCATCGCCCATCCGGGGGTGCGCGGGGTGAGCCTGACGGGCAGCGTCCGGGCCGGACGATCCGTGGCCGCCCTGGCGGGCAGGCACCTGAAAAAAAGCGTGCTGGAGCTTGGCGGCTCGGACCCGTGCATCGTGTTGGCCGACGCGGATCTTTCCGCCGCCGCCCGCACCGGGGCCGCCGCCAGGCTCCAGGGCTGCGGCCAGGTGTGCATCGCCTCCAAGCGGTTCATCGTGGAGCGTCCGGCGGCCGAGCAGTTCACCGAACTCCTGGTCGCGGCCATGTCCCGCTACACGCCCGGCGACCCTTTTGATCCGGCCACGACGCTTGGCCCCATGGCCCGGGAGGATCTGCGGCAGTCCCTTACGGCCCAGATCGGGACATGCCTGGACATGGGCGCCCGGCTGCTCCTGGGCGGCCATGCCGTGGAAGGGCCGGGATTCTATCATGAACCCACGCTTCTCGCCGACGTGACACCGGGCATGCCCGCCTACGCCGAGGAGCTGTTCGGCCCGGCCGCGGCCCTGTTCGTGGCCGATGATGCGCAGCACGCCCTGTTTCTGGCCAACGACACGCCCTACGGCCTGGGCGCGGGCGTCTGGACGGCGGATGTGGAGCGGGCCCGGGCCATGGCCCGGCATATCGAGGCCGGAACCGTGACCATCAACGGCATGACCAAGTCGGAACCGGCCCTGCCGTTCGGCGGGGTGAAAAATTCCGGCTACGGCCGGGAGTTGTCGGAATTCGGCATCCGTGAATTCGTGAACATCAAGACCCTGCGGGTCTTTTAAAGGAATGGGGACGCATGAACGAGGACACGGGAAAGGCCATCGCCGCCGCCGAGGCGGAGCTGGCCGGGTTTGCGGCCGAGAAAAAGGCCGTGGAGGAACGCATCCGGGAGCTTAGGGCCCGGGAGGATCTCAAAAACGGGATCTATTTTCCCAAGGAGATCTTCGAGGCCCAGCAGGACAAGCTGCGCCTGGAGACGGAGATGCTTTTGCGCCAAAACGCCGTCAAACGCCTGCGCCTGGGCGTGGACGGCTAGGGGCGCGCCAAAAAACGCCCGGCGCCTTCGCGGCCTGGCCCCTTTCACACCACGCTATCGCTGCAACAGATAGTAAAGCCTGGGCGTATGGAACCCCTTGCGGGCGACCGGCAGGGGCAGTTTGGGCACGGCGGCGGACAGGGCGGCATGGACCCCGGTCTCCAGGGTATGCCACAGCCCCTTGGGCGGCTGGTAGGCGGCGTAAAACACCTCGCCCTTGCTGTCGATCTCGGCCTTGAGCCGGGCGGCCAACTCCTCGGGATACAACACGTCGTCCACCAGCCCCAGCTCCTTAGCCCGCCTGCCGCTCCAGACCTCGCCCGTGCCCAGCTTTTCACGCACCTGCGCAACCGGGATCTTCCGGCTCTGGGCCACCTCGGCCACGAACGCCTCCATGCTCTCCCGGACGTCCCGGGCCAGAAGGGTCTCCTCGGCCGGGGTGGGCTCCCGAAAGGGGTTGCCCATATCCTTGAATTCGCCGCTTTTATAGACCTTCATGTTCACGCCCAGGGTGTCCGTGGCCAGCTTGCGGAAATTGAGCAGCTCGATGATCACCCCGATGCTGCCCACCTCGGCGTTTTTGGCCGCGAACACCTTGTCTGCGGCACAGGCCGCGTAATAGCCGCCAGAGGCCAGGACGAAGCTGGAATAGAAATACAGGGGGATCTCTTCCCGGGTCTTAAACGTGGCCAGGATGTTGCGGATCTCGTCCGAGGCCGCCACCTCGCCGCCCGGGGTCTCGAAGCGGATCACCAGCCCGGACAGGCCCCCTTCCGCGCGCATGACCGACAGGGCGTCGCGCACCACGTCCGGGGTCACCACCGAGCCCGGGCCCGACAACACGTCGGCGTCGGCGAAGCTGGCGATGGTCCCGGAAAGGTCCACCAGCCCCACCACCGAATCGTCCGCCCCGATGTCCTCCCAGGCCACCTCCTCGAAGTCGGCGTCAAGATAAGCCACATGCCCCTTGTCCGTGAAGCTGTCGGTCTCGAAGGCCGCAAAAGCCGCAAAGAGCACAAGGCCCCAGAACAGCACGCGCAGGGCCAGACGCAGATAGTCCAGGGGGCCGCTGACCAGCCGGACCTTGACGGTGCGGGGGGCGGGGGCGGGGGAACCGGGAATCATGGCATACCTCGTTGTCGGGCCGGACGCGCCAGAAAGGCCCGGCCATGTTGGCGGTTACAGGATGAAGACGTCCGGAATGCGCCCTGTGTCGCGCTGCGGGGCAAACGCGGCGTCGGGCGGCCCTATCCCAGATAATAATAGCCCACGGCCACGATGATGATGGTGGCGGCCCGGAAGGCCTGGTTCCAGGCGATGAGCCGGACGGCCATGGCCGGTTTGAAGATGCCCGCATAGTAGGGGAACTGGTGGCGGAAGGCGCGCATGGGCGTGGACAGCACGTTGCCCACGAGAAGGGCCATGACCACCTGCTTGACGTCCAGGTCGCCCGCGCCGAGCAGGGCCCCGGCGGCGGCCAGCCCGGCCGTGAATTCGGCGGCCATGTGGAAGATGACGATGCTTATGGCCTGGGGCGACAGCCAGGGCATGCCCCCCAGGTGTTCGGACACGAATTTTTCCAGATAGCCGAAAAAGCCGTGGGTGCTCAAAAAGTGAATGCCCACATAGGTGGGGATGGTGAACAGCGCGATGGTTTTGATGCGGCGCTTGAAGCGGGCCCAGCTTTTTTTCAGGGCGCTTTGCAGCGTCACCCGGTCCTCGCCCAGATGGCAGACCAGGCAGCCCTCGGGCAGGGGCGGCAGGAGCAGGCGGCCCACGAAAAGGATGCCGATGGTGCGCAGGATGGCGGCCAGAAGGGTCAACCCCACGTAGAGAAAGGCGGCCGAGCCCAGAAAGGGCACGGTGATGAAAAACATGTTGGGCAGGTGCAGGAAATAGGTGGGCAGGCTGTTGAACAGATTGGCCAGGACCAGCTCGCGCGGGGTGAGGCGCTTTTCGGCATAGGCCTCGGCGAGCATGGTGTTGGCGGCCATGCCGGAAAAAAAGCCCATGGAGAAGCTGGCCCCCACCACGTCCTTCATGTGCCCCACGCGGATGAGCGGGGCGGCGAAACGGGCCATGAAGCGGGTCCAGTTGAGGGCCTCGATGAGGTTGGCCACCAAAAGGCCCACGGACAACGACAGCAGCAGACGGGTCAGGGGCCACACCAACGTGCGCCACAGTTCGGCCATATCCATGACCTGGGCTCATATACCGGCGGCGTCCGGCGCGCCAGGGGAATCTGCCGGGGCCGTTGGGCAGGCCCTTCCCCCGGACGCTCCCTCGCGTTTGCAAAAATCGCGGAGATTGAGGCGGTTGCGCCCTTTTCCCGGCGGCCACGGGTTCGCGTCCGGGGCAGGTGCTCGGCCCTGGAGGCGGACGGCGGCCGGGAGGCGTCGGGCGCGGCCGCACATTTTCCAATGGACGTGGAGAATGGATTTGATTAAGCATTCACCTCGGCCGGGCACGGGATGGATGGCCGCGCGGAACGAGCCCTTGACAGAGGGCGGGCATGGGATTAGGAAGCCTGTTTCCGCGTGGGCCGTTAACTCAGGCGGTAGAGTATCTGCCTTTTAAGCAGAGAGTCGCTGGTTCGATCCCAGCACGGCCCACCATATGCGTCCCCATCGTCTAGTGGCCTAGGACACCGGCCTCTCACGCCGGGAACACCGGTTCAAACCCGGTTGGGGACGCCATAGAAATTCAAGGGCTTACAGCAAAAACGGCTGTAGGCCCTTTTTCGTTCCCAACGCCCTTTCCACCCCCGCGAACACTCCGCACAGAAAAGCGCCCGCCACGCGGCGACCGTTGCGTGTGCGAAACCGCGAAAGAAAGGCCAGGCCTCCCAACGGAAGACCCGGACAAACCTCCGAAAAACAGCACGGCCCGCAATCCAGGCCTGTGACCGACGCCGCAAGCCGGGTCATGGCCTCACGGCGAAGCGCAGGATTGGCTCGGCAAGCAGCCCGGGCCGCGACCCGGGCTGCGGGTTACGCGACGCTACGGGCATGGGACACGCCCCGGCAGGGGAAACGTGGCGCCCCGGGGGGCATGATCGTGGGAACGACGTGCGCATTGAGCCCTGGTCCATCCGCCCATCGGGCAGTGTTGACGCAGGGGGCCGGGCTGCCTATTTGATATCCTCGTCTTCCCCATATCACGATTGCAGAGGTGTTCATGGCGCGCATGCTTCCACTTCTCTTGGCGCTCTTTCTTTTCGGCTGCGACAACACCGACATCGGATTGATGGCGGACGCGGCCCTGGACACGGTCAAAGCCGCCACCCTGACCAATGAGCAAGTCAACCAGATATCCCGCCGCGCCGCGCTGGCCGCAGATGGAGAACACCGCGTCGCACCGGCCGAAAACGGTTACGACCAGCGGCTTCGGCGCCTTGTCGCCGGGCACGCGACACGGGACGGGCGGGATTTCAACTTCAAGGCCTACCTGACCGAGGTTCCCAACGCCTTCGCCCTGGCCGACGGCAGCATCAGGATCAACAGCGCCCTGATGGACCTCATGACCGACGAGGAGCTGCTCTTTATCCTCGGCCATGAAATGGGGCATGTGGTGAAAAACCATTCGCGGAAAAAGCTGATGCTGGCCTTGTCCACGAGCGCCTTGCGCAAGGGCCTCGCCGCCCAGGACAATGAGGTCGGCCAAGTCGCCGCGTCCATGATCGGCGCTTTTTCCGAGCAGTTGGCCAACGCCCAGTTTTCCCAGCATGAGGAACGCCAGGCCGACAGCTACGGGGTGGCCTTTCTCGAAGACATCGGGCTCGACAAGTCCGCCGCAGTGTCATCGCTGAACAAGCTGGCCGCCCTCGCCGGGCAGCATACGTTTCTTTCCAGCCATCCCCACCCGGAGGCGCGGGCCAGACGGTTGCTCGCCGCGAAATCAGCCGAACCGGAAGAAATGCCGACCGGCGACAACCCGGACGCCTCCCTCTTCGACAAAACCATGGCCATCCTGACGTCGCTTTGGAGCCAAGTTCTCGCCGTGCTGCAGCACTTCGAATAAAAGAACCGGATGGCGGGATCCCCTGCGGCTAAACGGACTGTCGGAACACCCCGCATCGACCGCCTCTTCAACCTTCGGGCGGAGAGCCCGGCGGATATCGCGCGCCACGCATCCGGATATGCCCCGGCGCACGGCTCTCTTGCTGCAATCCCTGGCGGGCGAGGCATCTGACCATTCCCCAAAATCTGTTCGGTACGAAGCGTCCTTATTCGGCTAAAGCGTCGCAAAAAGAGCAGGGAAACGCGTTTCCGCTGAGGAGAGAGACACCCGCAGGCATACCGGCCCGTTGGGAGTGTCTGAGGCCAGAATGCCGTCGGCCAGCAAGGCGGCCAGAAGGTCACGCGCAGTACGCTCCCTGAGGCCGGTGATCGCCGAGACTTCTCCCCTGGCGACCTGGCCGAGCATCGCCACCTGCGCCAGAACCCGGAAGGCCTCGGGCCGAACCCCCTTCAAACGCACGTACGCGTCAAGCCTTTCCTGGAAGGTGTCGAGTTCGAACATCCCGGTTATAGAGGTGATCTGGTCGATGCAGACTTCCAGGAACCAATCGATGAACTCGCTGCGCGCCGATGAGCGACCCCTTACTGGCGAACGCGGGGATGCGGGCAAAGCCGGACATGAGTCCGGACACAAAACGGAGCGGCCGTCGCCCCGGCAGCCCCTCTGGCGCGCGCTCGACCAAGCTATATGCTGGGGTGACCTCGACCGGGGCATCCCGCTCCCACGCCGGGAACACCGGTTCAAACCCGGTTGGGGACGCCATAAAAATTCAAGGGCTTACAGCAAAAACGGCTGTAGGCCCTTTTCATTCCCGACACGGTTCCCCACACGCACGCCAGCCCTTCCAAAAACCGCCTCCCGGACAGGTCGGCCCGTGACCCGCCCGGGCGGCGTCGAGGCCGCAGCCTCATGCGCGTGCCCCGCGCCGATCCCTGGGGCGGCGGGCGCGTTCCCCCGCCGTTTTTCGCATGCGGACAATCTCGTGGCGACGGATGATTTCCTCACGCCAGGGCATTTGCTTCGGGCCCGATTCAGGACACAATGACGCCCATACGGAGGGGAAAAGCCATGTGCGGCATTTGCGGAGAACTGCGCCTGGACGGGCGTGACGTCCGGGAAACCGACATCCTGGCCATGCGCGACGCCCTGCGCCATCGCGGCCCGGACGACGCCGGAATCCTGATCGACGGCCCTATCGGCCTGGGGCATCGCCGCCTGTCCATCATCGACCTTTCGCCCCTGGGCCATCAGCCCATGGTCAGCGCCGACGGCCGGTTCGCCATCGTCTTCAACGGCGAGATCTACAATCACCGGGACATCCGGCGCGAGTTGGAATCCAGGGGCGTGGCCTTCCGGGGCGGCTCGGATACGGAGGTGGCGGTCAACGCCGCCGCGGTCTTCGGGCCGCTTTTGGCCGTGCCCCGCTTTCTGGGCATGTTCGCCCTGGCCCTGTGGGATTTCCAGGAGAAGACGCTTTTTCTTTGCCGGGACCGGGTGGGGGTCAAACCCCTGTACGTCAGCCGCCGCCCCGGGGCCTGCCTGTTCGGCTCGGAAATGCGCGCCTTCATGGCCCGCCGGGATTTCACCCCGAACATCGACCGCCGGGCCCTGTTCCGCTATTTCCGCACCGGCTATTTCGAAGGGCCGGACACGGTGTTTGGCGGCGTGAAAAAGCTTCCCCCCGGCGTGCTGGCCACGATCCGGGCCGACGGATCCTACCGGGAGACCCGGTATTTCGACATCGGCGCCGCCGTCCGGGGCTCCTACCGGGGAAGCTACGCCCAGGCCGGGGAGGAACTGGCCGAATTGTGCCGGGACGCCTTTGCCCTGCGCCTGGTGTCCGACGTGCCCGTGGGCATGTTCCTCTCGGGCGGGGTGGACTCCTCCCTGGTCTCGGCCGTGCTCAAAAAGGACGTGGGCGCGGACATCACCCACTTCACCATCGGTTTTGCCGAACGCCGCCACAACGAGACGGCCAAGGCCGAGGCCCTGGCCAAAAGCCTGGGGGTGCCCCACAAGGTGCTCGTTTTGACCCCGGAGGCGGCCCGGGAGGCCATGCTCGACTTCTGCGAGATCTACGACGAGCCCTTCGGCGACGCCTCGGGCATCCCCACGGCCATCCTGTCCCGCTTCGCCCGGGAGCACGTCAAGGTGGCGCTGTCGGCGGACGGCGGGGACGAGCAGTTCTGCGGCTATACCGGCTACGGGCGCTATCCCCGGCTTTTCCAGGCCTTGCAGCCCATCCCCGGGCTGGTGCGCCGGGCCCTGGCCCGGGGCCTGCGCGCCCTGCCCTGGGAACGCCTGGCCGACGCCCGCCTGCTGGGGGCCAGCCGCACGGCCCTGTCCCCGGATCGGGCCGCCCGGTTGGGGCGGTTCCTCGACCTGCTTGAGATCCGCGATCCCCGGGGCCTGGTCGATCTCTACGCCGCCCGGGGCCTTCCGGAACAGACCGTGAGCCGCCTGCTCGGCATGCCGCCGCCAGCGGCCGATCCCTTCCCGCCGCTTGATGTCCCGGACCCCGCGGCCCCCCCGGACCCCACGGACGCCGCCGGGCTCGCCGACTGGCTCATGCGCCGGGACTTCGCCTTCTGGCTGCCCGAGGACATCCTGCTCAAGGTGGACCGGGCCTCCATGGCCGCCTCCCTGGAATGCCGCGATCCGCTTTTGGACCACCGCATCGCCGAGATGGCCTTCAGCCTGCCCATGGAGTTTCTCGTCAAGGGCGGGCAGGACAAGCGCATCCTGCGCGACCTCCTGCGCCGCCGCGTCCCGGGGGGGCTGGCCGACCAGCCCAAGCAGGGTTTCGAGATCCCCCTGGCCGCCTGGCTGCGCGGCCCCCACGCCCCCCTGGTCCGGGACGTCCTTGGCCGGGAGAACCTCACGCGCGTAGGCGTCCTGGACCCGGACGAGGCGGGGCGGATCAGGGACCGCTTTTTCGCCGGGGAGGGGCTCTATACCCAGCCGGTCTGGCTGCTGCTCAATTTCCAGATGTGGGCCGCCCGCTGGCTGGGCCGGGGTGAGGCGGACGGAACGTCGCCCCCGGTCGGCCGGAGGCTTCAGGACGCGGCACGTGGCGGGACGGAAGCGGCATGAGGATCGTGTGTTGCAACAAATATTTTTTCCTCAATGGCGGAACCGAGCACTACCTGTTTCGCATCCTGGAGCGCCTGCCGCAGTTCGGCTGCCAGGCCGTGCCGTTTTCCGTGGCCTACGCCGGAAGCCGCCCCTCGCCCTATGCCCCGTATTTCCTGCCGCCGCCGGGCGACCCCGGCCAGACCCACTTCAACACCCTGTCCCGGGGGGTGGGGGCCGTGGCCAGACTGCCCCGGCTGGTGGGCCGGGCCGTGTGGTCCTTTGAGGCCAAACGCGCCCTGCACCGCCTGCTGGACGCCCTGGGCGAGGTGGATGTCGGCTACATCCTCAACATCTACAACTACATGTCCCCAAGCGTCATCGCCGCCTTCAAGGAACGCGGCATCCCCGTGGCCATGCGCCTGGGGGACTACCACTTGTTGTGCCTGAACTATCAACTGCTCTACAAAAACCAGCCCTGCGAACGGTGCGTGGCCGGGGCCTATTTCAACGGCGTGATCCGGCGCTGCGTCAAGGGCAGCCTCCCGGCCTCCCTGGTGCGCGGCGCGGCCATGTATGTCCACCGCCTGCTTGGCGTCTACGACATGGTGGACGCCTTCGTGGCCCCCTGCGGGTTCATGCGCGAAAAACTGATCCAGGGCGGCTTCCCGGAGAAAAAAATCCATGTCATCCGCCAGGGCGTCACGACCGATGTCCCTCCTGCCTCGGGCGAAAAGGGGAACTTCATCCTGTATTTCGGACGCCTGAGCCCGGAAAAGGGGCTGGACCTGCTCCTTGAGGCCTACCAGAACCTGGCCCCGGACGTGGACCTGATCCTGGCCGGCCGGGGCGTCGGCGGCTACCAGGACCAGTTGCAGCGTCTGGTCCGGCCCGGCTTTACGCAGCGCATCCATTTCGCCGGGTTCGTGCAGGGTCCGGCCCTGTCCGGGTTGATCGACAAGGCCCTGCTCAGCGTCACCCCCAGCCTGTGGTACGACAACGCCCCCCTGTCCGTGCTGGAAAGCGCCATGCACGGCGTCCCGGTCCTGGCCGCGCGCATCGGCGGCATCCCCGAACTGGTCGAGGACGGGGTCACGGGCCTGCTGTTTGCGCCTGCCTCGGCGGCCGACCTGGCGGACAAGCTTTGCCGCATGCTGGCCGACCGGTCGGCCCTGGCGGCCATGGGCCAGGCGGCCCGGGAACGGGCCCTGGGACAGGGCTCCCTGGACGACCACATAACGAAACTCACCGCCTTGTTCCGCTCGCTTGGCCCCTGCTGAACCCGTCCCGGGCATCGCCCCGCCCGCTGACCTGCCTGTTCGTCCATTCGCCCGGCCCGTCCGTCCGGCCCGTCCGGCCATTCGCCCGTTCTGCCCGCCCGGCCCTGTGGGCAGGCGCATCCCTCGTGGTGTTCCCAATGGCACGATTTTTGAGTTGAACCATATGGAGTTCCAGGCAAGGGCCTCGCGACAACGGGCCGCAAACCTGGGTCCGACACGGACTGGCTGCAAAGATGGTAACGGAAACAACGAGTTGAAACGCGTGAGAACATCCCCTCCCCCCGGGATGGATGGACAGGGGAAACCGAGGGGGATGCTCACAGTTTCATCGAGTGAAACAGGTTGATTTCGCGAAGTGATACGCGTGTGCCGGGAGGGCTTGGGGGCGAAGGTCCGGGTGCTGCATCGCCGCCTGGAGATACCAGCTTCGCACGCCTGCCCACACCGACTTGCCCGGACGAAACAAAACACACTTCGGCCATGTTCAGGGAATGCCGACCCCAGGAGACATCCGTATGACCACCTTGATGGCGCAACACAAAGGCCCTTCCTCACGCCCTGCCGACCGTACGTCCGCGGGAAGGCTGGCTCTGGTCCTCGCCGCATGTCTCCTCTTTGCCTGGGGGTGCGTCAGATCGAACAAGGATTCCTCCGATCCGGTGGTCACCGTCAAGGACCAGGCCGGGGTGCAGGAGGTCTTGGACCAGCAAAAAAGTCTGGAACTGACCCCGCAAAGCGTTGCGGACAACCCCGGATTCAAGGTGCTGGACGGCGAGGCCATCCCGGACATTCCCACCTACCGCCTGGGTTCCGGGGACGTGCTGGAGGTGGTCTACCACATCCGGCACGAGATCACGGTGAAGGACTACCGCCTCGATGTCCAGGACCGCATCAGCGTTTCCTTCCCCTACCATCCCCAGTTCAACGTCAGCGCCCTGATCCGGGCCGACGGCAAGGTCTCCCTGCCCCTTATCGGCGAAATCAAGGTGGCGGGGATGAGCATGAGCGAGGTGACGGCGGACATAAACAGGCGCTACGCGGCCTTCATCAAACAGCCCTCCGTGAATGTTAGCCTGGAGGAGTTCAACGTGCGCATCGACGAACTCAAAAAGGCCATCACCACCGCCCCGCGCGGCCAAAGCAAGATCGCGCCCATCACCCCGGACGGCCATGTGGGGTTCCCCATCATCGGCAACATCGACGCCTCGGGCCTGACCGTGTCCCAGTTGGAAAAGATCATCAACGAACGCTACGCCAAATATGTCGACGACCTCCAGGTGACCCTGATCCTTTTGGAGATCCACAACAACAAGCTCTACGTCTACGGCGAGGTCAACTCCCCGGGCGTCTACGAATTGCAGGGACGGCTCAATCTGGCCCAGGCCCTGGGCCAGGCCGGGGGCTTCAAGGAGTCCGCCAACCTGCGCGACGTGCTGGTCTTCCGCAACAACGGCCTGCTCAAGCCCATGGCCTACCGGGTGGACCTGCAACGCCTGCTGGACACCGGGAAAATGTATGACGACCTGTACGTGCAGCCCGCAGACATCGTCTATGTGCCCAAGGGGACGCTGGACGACATGAACGACATCATCGCCAAGATCTTCACCAAGGGCCTGTACGCCGTGGTGCCGTTCACCAGCAACTTCAGCGTCAATTACGACATCACCCCGTCGCTCAACGTCAATAATAATAATTAGCAGGAAAGGCGACCACCATGACCGACAAGTACACCAACCGCGAAGCGGGCAACATCCTGCGTGAAATCATCTTTATTGTCTTTTACCATAAAAGATTGATCCTCAAGATCGCCGGGGCGACGTTTCTGCTCTTTCTGGCCCTGGCGGTCCTTTTGCCCTCGAAGTACCTGTGCCGGGCCAAGTTCTCGGTGAGCATGAGCCAGCAGATCGACCCCCTGCAAAAGGACGTCTACACCGACTCCAAGAACCAATATATGCGGGTGCTCTCGGGACAAAAGGAGATCATCCTGTCCAACCGGGTGCTCATGCGCGCGGCCCAGGCGTTGTATCCCGGGAAGACCGAGGCCGAGTACCAGAAGCTGGTGGCGAAACTGGGCAAGGACATCGAGGTGGGCCCGCCCAAGGGCGAGAGCTTCGAGGCCACCAGCGACTTCATCCTGGGCTACGACGACAGCGATCCCCGCATGGCCTACAACATGGTCAAAGAGGTTTCCCAGGCCTATCTGGCGGTCTTCGAGGAGATCGCCAAACAGCGCACGGAATATTCCTATGATTTCTTCAAGCAGCAGGTGGACAGCCTCTACGTGACCATGCGCGAGAAGGCGGATCTGCTCAAGGCCTACGAGAGCGAAAACGCCCTGGCCCTGGTGGACATCCTCAATCTCGAAGGCAACAAGGCCAACGCCGAGACAGGGGCCAAGACCCAGCTCAATGCGGTCCAGACCAAGCGTCAGGCCCTGCGCGAGGAATTTGTGGGGCTGGAGCGGACCATCGCCGACCTGGAGTCCAGCATGGCCGGCGACCAGGGACCGGCCATCCTGCCGGACATGGAAGGCAGCGGCAAGACCATCACCGCCTACCGGTACAAGGTGGCCCAACTGCGCATGCAGATCCAGGAAATGGACACCCAGTTCACCCCCCAGTACGAGCCCCTGCGCCGCCTGAAACAGGAGCTTGAGGCCAACGTCGAACTGCTGCGCAACGAGACAGGGCGCTATCTGGAGGGGAGACGGATCCAGGCGGAAAGCATCACCAGCATGATCGGGGAACTGGATCTGGCCATTGCCCAGTTGGAGGATTCCCTTCGCGCCACGGCCCAGTTGCGCTCCACCTACGCCTTCCTCAGAAACGATTATGAACTGGCGAAAACCGCCTACGCCGAGGCCAGCGCCAAGCTGGAACAGGCCCGGCAGGCCAACTCCCTGTCCCGGCCCGACCTGATCGTGACCCTGGTCGATCCGGCCGTGGAGCCCATGACGCCGTACAAGCCCAACCGCATCGGCCTGGCCGTCCTGGGCCTTTTCCTGGGGCTTTTTCTGGGCCTTTCCGCAGCCTTCACCCTGGATTTCTTCGACCACACCATCAAAACCCCGGAGGATATCGAACGCTGGAGCGACGTGCCGCTTCTGGGCTCTCTCCCCCACTCGGGGGCGTAATCCATGCTCCCGGCCCTTGGCGTCGCCATCCTGGCCCTGGCGGGCCTGACGGGGCTCCTTATCCTGCGTCGCGCCTGGGGTGCGTCCCCGGGCACGTCGCACTATACCCTCTTCCCGATTTTATTCAGTCTGTGGATCGTCTCGGTGGTCATGTGGAACACCTACTTCTGGTCGTATAAAATACCCGGTCTTTTCGACCTCTCCGTGGAACGCATCCTCTTCGTGCTGCTTGGCGTCGCGGCAATCACAAAAATTCTTTTCAAGACAGTAAATATTCATGGTGACCGGCGCATTGAATTTGTAATGATCCTTTTCCTCATTATCTGTATTGTATCCATGTTGATCAATGGATTCACCTCATTATATCAATACGCCCCAAAACCATGGTACATTTTCTTTACAGGCTACCTTTCCCCATTTCTTGCCTATTTTTATGTAAAATACTTTTTTCAAGATGACAGAAGCATAAAAATATTACTTGGAACGCTATTTTCCCTTGGAATTCTTCTTTGCCTCATTGCCATCCTGGAAAGATTCCACCTCGATGCATTGATCTATCCGTCCTACATAACAGATAAAACCATCCTGCTGCATCTGGACCGCTCCCGGGGGCCGCTGCTCAACGCCGCCTTCAACGGTCTGGCCATGACCATCTGCTTTGTGGCCGGACTCATCCTGCGGCCCATGGTCTCGCCTGGACGCCGGTTCCTGATCCTGATCCTTCTGCCCCTTTTCTTCGTCGGGGTGTTTTTCACGTCCACCCGGTCGGCCTATCTCGTCTTCCTGCTGGCCCTTGGGACCGTGCTGTTTTTCCTCCGCAACCGGGGGGAAAGATGGAAGCTGACCCCCCTGATTCTGACCCTGTGCCTGATTGCCGTCGTGGCCAATACCGAGCGGCTTTTCTCCTCCAGCCGCGAGCGCGGGGGCATCGCCCAGATGGAGGAGGTGGACATCCGCTTCCAACTCATCGCCAAGTCCCTGCGTCTGATCCGGGAGCATCCCGTCCTCGGGGTGGGCCTGGCCCATTTTTCCGTGTCCGATTCGCCCGAGACCTACCAGGACAACCAGCACAACCATCTTATCGGCATGGCCGTGGAACTGGGCGTCATCGGGGTGTCCGTCTACCTTGGCCTGCTCGTCCTCATCTTCCGCAGGCTGTACGCCCTGGCCCAAAATCCCCGGGTGGACCGGGACGCCTGGGCCAACACCGTCATCCTGTTCACCCTGGGGATCACGGTGACCCTGGTGAACAACGTCTTTGTCGAGGCCTCCCTGTGCCCGTTCATCAATGTGGCCACCTTCACCTTCGCCGGGCTGGCCTGCCGCCTGCTGGAGCATCCCGAAACCCTGGACGCGGTCATCTGATGCGGCCGTGGTCCTGCCCCCGCGCGGCATCTGCGGCAGCAGCACCGGGCAGGCCCTCCGTCGTCCCCCTGGCCGGGAGCGCCACCCCATGAGCCAGGAGGTCATGGACGGCATCCGCCGCTCCACCCTGATCATCGTTGGGCTGACGCTTTTGGACAAGATCCTGGCTCTGGGCAAGGAGATGCTTTTCGCCTACCGCTTCGGCGTCTCCCGGGACTTGGACGTCTTCAACGTGGCCTACGCCTTCCCGGCCATCCTGGCCATGCTCCTGGGACAGGCCGTCATATCGGCCCTGGTCCCCCTGTACATGACCTGGCGGGAGCGGGGGCCGGGGGAGCTTACGCGCAATCTGGCCAATCTGGGCTCGGCGGCGATCCTGTTTTTCCTGGTCCTGACCGTGGCCTGCGCCTTTTGGTCCGAACCGATCATGGCCGTGATCGGCTACGGGTTTCCCGAGGAGGAAAAGGCTCTGGGGGAATCCCTGGTGCGCCTTTTGGTCTGGCTCATCTTCCTGGAAGGCGGGGCGGCCGTGCTGGCCGGGGTGTTGCAGGCCGACAAGTCCTTTGCCGCCCTGTACGGGGCGCAGCTTTGCATCAATCTGGCCATCATCGCGGCCCTGACCTTTTTCGGGGACATGGGCGTGCATGCCCTGGCCATGGGGTTTCTCATCGGCACGGGCGTCAAAGTGCTGGTCATGGCCGTGGTCCTGCGCGGGGCCCGTTTTCCCCTGCGCCCGCCCCGGCCCCCGGTCACGCCCTGCCTGCGCGAGTTCTTTCTTTTGGCCTGGCCCCTGGTGCTCGGCGGCCTGGTGGTCAACTCCAACATCCTGGTGGACCAGGTCATGAGCACCGAGCTGCCCTCCGGGTCGGTGTCCGCCCTGCGCTATGCCTACCGCATCAACGACCTGCCGCTGCAACTGTTCGTGGTGGCGGCGGCCAAGGCCATCTTTCCCTTTGTGAGCGAGCAGGCCGAGGCCCGGGACGCCTTGGGCATGCGCCGGGTGTTCTGGCGCGGGGTGTTGTTTTTGTGCATGGTTTCGGCGGGCATGACGGCCTTCGTCCTGATCTTCTCCACGGAGATCGTCACACTTTTGCTTCGGCGCGGGGCCTTCGATGATCAGGCCGTGGCGTCCACGGCCCTGACCTTGTCCTGGTACGCGGCGGGCATGGTTTTCGCTTCCTACGCCGTGCTCAACGGGGTGTTTTTCACGGCGCTGCGCAAAAACGTGACGCTTATGATCGTGGGCGCGATCACCATGGTCTGCAACGCCTTCTTCAACCTCTGGTTCATCCGGACCATCGGCGGCCCGGAGGCCGTGGCCATGTCCACCACCGTGACCGTGGCCCTGACCTGCGCCATCTTTGTGGCCATCATCCAGCGGGCCCTGGGCGTCTTCCATGATCCGCCGCGCCTGTGGCCCTTTCTCCAGGTGGCCGGGGGCGCCCTTTTGGCGGCCGGACTGGCCGTCGCCGCCCGGGCCGGGCTGGCCCGCCTGGGCATCCCCGCACTGTGGGCCTTCCCGATGGCGGCCCTGATGTTCGGGGCGGCCTTCCTCGGGAGCCTGTCCCTTTCCCGGGACACGGAGATCCGCTGGTGCCTGGGCATGGTCCTGCCCTGGGGGCGGGACAGGCCGTAACCGGGATGCCGGACGTAGCCCGTCTTCGCCGCCCGGGCATTGCCTCGCCCCCTGCCCCGTGCTAGATTTTTAGCCGTCTTCGCCGGGACGTCCGGCCTGGGCCTTACCCGAAAACGCCATCCGTTCCCGCCGCGTCAGGCCCCGACGGCTCACCACAACACAGCGGCACACATCCGCAAGGCGCTCGCCAATGCTACGCAAACTGTTGGGCATGATCGATCAGGTCAGACAATATGACCGGGGCGAATTGGGGTACGGCTGCCTGTTTGTGAACATCACCAGCCGGTGCAACTCCCGGTGTCGCTACTGTGAGGCCTACAAGCTCGATGCGGCCCGGGAGCTCGATCAGGCGCGGCTTTTCTCCCTGTTCGAGGAGGCCAGGCAGGCGGGCATCCCGCACATCTACCTCTCCGGGGGCGAGCCGTTTTTCCGCCGCGACGTGTGGGAGCTCATCGCAAAGATCCTGGCCCTGGATCTGCGGTTTTCCGTGGTCTCCAACGGCCTGTTGGTGGAAAACTTCCTCCCGGCCCAGCTCGACCTGCTCAAAAACGCCCAGTGGATCGACATCTCCCTGGAATCCTACCGCCCGGAAATCCACGACTTCCTGCGCGGCGGCAAGGGATTTTTGAAACGGACGACGGAAGGCATCCGCATCCTGAAAAAAAGCGGCCTGAAGGTGAACATCAACACCACCGTCTGCCGCCAGAACTATGCGGACCTGCCCGGGGTCATCGCCTTCGCCAAGACCCACGCCGTGGACTACATCAACTTCCAGCCGCTGCACGTCTGGAACAACTACCATGACGTGACGGCGGACGATAAAAGCGACATGCTGCCCACCAGGGAGCAGATCGAGCATCTGCCGGACTATTTCCAGGAGCTTGCGGGCTTGGCCCGAAAGGAAGGGGTGCGCACCAACATCCCCCATGTCGCGCCGTGGATGCGCCAGTATTTCGAGCACTGTCTGGACGGGTCGTCCCTGTGGATGCGGCGCTGCCTGAACGATTTTTCCTGCCTGGAGATCGCCACCAAGCTTTTCGTGGACGCCGACGGATCGGTTCTGCCCTGCGCCCTACTGTCCCCGGCCGGAAACGTGCAGGAGGCGCCGCTGTCCGCCCTGATAGAGAAGATGCGCCCGGTGCGCGAGGCCATCCGGGACGGAAAGTTCCCCCCGGCCTGCAACCGCTGCTCCTGCCAGATGAGCATCAACTACAAGTTCAGCGTGCTGCGCAGCCCCCTGCGCAACGTCGGACACCTGGGCCGGTATGCGGCGTCCCTGGTCGGCGAGAAGCTGGGGCGGCTCCTGTAGGCCGCCTTCCCGGCCCCGCGAGCTACTTCCCGGCCAGCCGGATCGCCTTGGAGAGTAAGGCCAGAAACCGGAATGGCTGCTCGGCCAGCATCCGGCGGCGCCGCTCCCGGCCCCGCCTCCCCATCTCCCGGGCCTCGTCCGGGTCGTCCAGCACGGCCCGCACGGCCCGCACCAGCCCCTCGCGGTCCCCCGGCTCATAGAAAAGCGCCTCCTCCCCGTGGTCGGCGAATTCCAGCACCGCCACATTGGCCGCCGCCACCACCGGCCGCCCCAGGGCCATGGACTCCAAAAACCCGTTTTGCCCGGCGGCCAAACGGCGGTCCCTGGTGGGCACCACCACCACGGCGGCCGCCTGCAAAAGCCCCACCATCTCCGCCTCGGACACCCTGGTGCGCACGGCCCGCACGTTTGGCGGCAGGGGCTCGGGAAAGGCGAAGGTCTGGCTCAGGATCACGATCTCCCGGCCGATCGCCCCGGCCGACGCCACAAGCCCCTCGAAATCCCGGTCGCTGTTGCCGTAAGCGAAGACGTAGCCCGCGCACGGGACGTCCGGCAGATCCAGGTACTGGCTGGGCGGTTCGTCCGGATAAAACGACACGGCCGCCCCGGGCAGCCCGAACATCTCGGCGTAAATCGCGCGCTCCGCCTCGGAGGTGCACCACAGGGCGTCGATGCCGGGCAGGGCCAGGCGTAACACGGCCAGTCGCAGGCGGTAGGCCGCATCCGTGCGGGAGAGGTTTAAGTGGAAGTCCCGGACGATATGGACCGGCCGAAACCTGGTCGGGACAAGCCGCAACACAAGCCCCGTGCAGACCCCAAGCGGCAGGGCCCAGGAAAGGATCGCGTCGCTTCGCCAGGCGCGCGCGACCTGCTTCACGGCCAGACACGCCGCCGACGCCCAGCCGGACAGGCCGCCCAGCCGGGACAGGACGCGCCGGGCGCGGTCGCCCAACCGGACGTATTCCACGGCAGCCAGTTCCCGACGCAGCCGGTGCAGAAGCCGCCACTGCCCCGTTTCGGCCCAGTACAGCCCAAGGCTCACCCGGCGCTGGGACAGGGGGCACAGGTTTCGCCGTGGCGGCCTTCCGGCCAAAAGCTCGGTGAAAAGTCCCTCGAAGCCGCAGGCCATGCCCGAAAGCGTGTGCCCCTGGCCTACCAGGGCCCTGGCCCGGCGGCCCATCTCCCGGCGCGCCGCGTCGTCGCCAAGGAGGTCCAGCATGGCCCCGGCCAGGGCCTCGGGGTCGCGGGGCGGGACCAGACGGCCGGTTACCCCGTCCCGGACGATCTCGTCCATAAATCCCACCCGGGTGGCGACCATGGGAACTCCGGCGGACAGGGCCTCCAGGGCGGCCACGGACAGGGTCTCCTGCCGGGGGTCGGAAGACAGCACGACCAGATCCATAGCGGCCAGGATGTCGGGCACATCGCGCCGGAAACCCAGAAACCGCACCTGGCCGCCAAGGCCCAGCCGGGCGGCCTCCCCCTCCAGGAAGGCGCGCTGCGGCCCGTCGCCAACAACCAGGAAGCGGACGTCGGGGGCCACGGCGGCCACCCGGGCGGCGGCCTGCAAAAAGACCTCATGGGCCTTGTCCGGGCGCAGGGCGGCGATGATCCCGACGGTTTTTCCAGCCTCGGAAAGGTGCAGACGACTGCGGGCCTCCTGCGGCGACAACTCCGAGCGAAAGGCCGCCACATCCACGCCGTTGGGAATGGCCAGCACCTTGCGCACCGGCACGCCCTCCACCGTAACGAGGTATCCGGCATGGCCCTTGGAGGCCGCCGCCAGGGCGTCCAGCCCCCAGACCACGCCCCGGCGCACAAACATGTACAACTCGTGGTGGCGGTGGCGCTTGAAGGTCTCGTTTTGCCAGTTGACGATGGCCCGCACCCCGGCCAGACGGGCGGCGGGCACGCCGTAAAACAGGCAGTTGCGGTGGTTGATGAGCAAAAGGGCGTCAAGGCGGTCCTGGCGAAAGGCCCGGTGCAGGCGGAATATGGTCCGCAGGGGACCGCCTCCCAGGCCGGACCTGACCGGGACGCCAAGCGCCTCGATCTCCAGGCCCACGGGGCCTTTTTCCCCCAGGCAGTACAGGCGCGGCTCGAAGCGGTCCCGGTCCAGGCGGCGCAGGAGTTCCAAAAGGAGTTGTTCGGCCCCGCCGATGGCCAGGGTGGAGACGAGCACGCCAAGCACAGGTCTTTTTTTCATGCGCTCCCCACGCTACCGCCCGTCCGGCAGACGCCACAGCCCCAGGCCGTTGAAGCCGACCCACAGGCCGCCCGGGCCGGGGGAAATGGCCGTCACGCCCACCGGGGCCGTATCCGTTGCGACCCGGGAGAAGGTCGCGCCCCCGTCGCGGCTGACGTACAGCCCATCCGCCGCCTTGTTGTCGTAGGCTGACGTGCCCACGGCCACAAGCCCCGGCCGGGCCGGATCAAAGGCCATGGCCTGGACGGGGATGTGCGGCGGACGCGCCCCGGGTAGGGCCCGCTCCTTCCAGGAAGCCCCGTAGTCCTGGCTTTCCAGCAGGCGCTTTTCCGGCAGTCCGGCCAGAAGATGCCCGGGCCGGGAGGGATCGGCGGCCAGGCAGAACACGAAGCCCCCCGGGGCCGCAGCGGCCGTCCAGGTACGGCCGCCGTCCAGGCTGCGCCATATCCCCCCGGACACGGTGCCCGCCACCAAAAGGCCCGGCTTTTCCGCAAAGGCCAGAAGGCTCTGGGGACCGAAAAAAACGGGCCGGGACAGGCCTCGCCCGATGTCCGCCACGGCGGCGACCTCGCCCCGGATCAAGGCCGGGACGTCCACCCGGAACAGGCCGTGCCCGCCCGTGCCGAGCATGACCGCGTCGTCGTCGGCCGGATCAATGACCAAAAGCGTGGGACGGCCGCTGGCGAAGGCCCCGGGCAGGGTCCGGGCCGGGACCGTGACCGGCAGGGCCTGCCAGGACGCGCCGCCATCCAGCGTGCGGTACAGGTGCAGGGTACGTGTTCCGGCCGCGTCGCCGGACTTCCAGGGTTCGGCCAGGAGATAGCGTTTGGCCGGGTCTTTGGGGCTTATGCGGATGTCCTTGACGTGGCCGTCGACCACCCCGGCCATGCTCCGGGCCCAGGTCGTTCCGGCGTCCGACGAGACCATGAGCCCGTTGTCGGCCGTGGCCGCCAGGATGGCTTCCGGCTGGCCGGGAACGGGGGCCAGGGCGTTGACCACCGTGTTTTGCAGGCCCTTGTGCCGTTGCTCGAAGCGGTTGCCGCCGTCGCGACTTTTCCACAGGTTCCACCAGTCGGCCACAAAGACGGTTTTGCCGTCCGGGCCAAAGGCCAGGGCCTCCACGGATTCCAGGCCCGTGGGATAGTTGGGCGGGCCGTCCGGGGCCAGGGTGAAGGCCGTGACCGGCGAAAAACGCTGGCCCCCATTGTCGGAGACGAACAACAGATAAGGCCAGTAGTCCGGATGCGTGGCCAGAAACACCCGGCCCGGGGCGGCCGGGTCCAGGCCCAGGGCCTTGAACCGGGCCGGGGATTTGGCCCCCGGGGGCAGCCCGGGCAGGGGACCGGGCCGCTCCCAGGTGCTTTTTTCGGCGTCATAGCGCCACAGCCCGCTTCTTTCCTCCACGGCGAACAGGCCGGACTCGGGCGTGGCGGCCATGTCCGTGAGATTTCTCCCGGCCCCGAGCCCGGCGTTGGCCGCCACGAACCGACCGTCGCGCACCACAAAGGCCCCGGCCGGGGTGGCGGCGAAAAGGTCGTCGCCTCGCCGGGCCAGGCTGTTGACCTTGCGGCCCTCAAGCCCGGGCACGGGGGTGACGGCCGGGGCGGCCTGTCGCCAGGCCACGCGGAAGACGCCCCGGGACCGGGTGGCCACGAGAAGGTCGTCGCCCAGGGGGACCAGCAGATGGGAGCCGAAAAAGCGGTCGCCGTAGCCCATATCTCCCAGCCGGGTCAGGGTGTCGCCGCCGTCCCGGCTGAGATACAGGCCCTCGTCGGTCAGCACGGCCAGTGTTCCCGGCCGCCCGGGATCGAAGGCCAGCCCGGCCACGGCCAGACCGCCCAGGCCCGCCCCGCGCGGCGCGAAGGTGTCCCCGCCGTCGCGGCTCACGAACAGACCGGCCACGTCCGAGCCCGCAACGACCCGGTTCGGGTCGCCCGGGTCCACGGCCAGGGCGGTGAACCGCCCGCCGCCGCCGTATCCGGACGGGATCAGGGCCGGGCCTGCGGCCCAGGCCACCAGGGAATGGGCCAGAAACAGGGCGACGAACAGCACCAGCCTATTCATTGTTGCGGACGCGCCGCGAGGACTTGAGCTCACCAGTCAATTCTCCCTGAAATGTCGCCCGGTAGCGGACGTTGGCCTTTTCCACAAAGTCGTATCCATTCATCCAGACCTGCCCGGTGACCTGCTGCCCGGTGAAGTCCAGGGTGAGCTCCCCGGCCACGGCCTGCACCTTGGTGGGCAGGGCCTCCTTGAGCACCCGGCGGATGCGCTCGCCCTCACGCTGGGTGAGCATGCCCTCACGTTTGAACAGGGCCGGGCTCAGATGAAAAAAGAAAATGTTCGGGGAGACGGAATAGGAGTTGGCGATGCGGCAGGTCATCCGCCCGGAGAGGGACTCCATCTGCGAGTCCTTGGAGTTCCAGACGAAGGTGTTTACCCCGTTGTCTTCCGGCCAGCCGTTGATGGTCACCACATAGTTGTTGTTCGAGTCCGGCGGCGCGGCGGACAGGACGAGCATGCCCCGGACGCCTTGAAAGGACTTTTTGCCGGCCAGCCCGGAGAGGGTCAGCAGATAGTATTTGGAATTTTCGTTCACGTCTTCCAGGGCGGTCTGCCCCAGGCAGGCCCTGGCCGGAAGCCACAGGACGAGGGCGGCCAGGGCCGCCGCCGTCAGACGCCCGAGCCGCGCAACAAGGCCGGAATGGTCCGTAGGCATATCACCACGTCCTCCCACAGGCTGCAGTTTTCGATGTAGCGCATGTCCAGGGTCATCCATTCGGAAAACCGCATGGCGTTGCGATTGGGCATGGTCTGCCAGTAGCAGGTCAGGCCGGGCTTGACCGTGAAGCGGCGGCGCGTCCAGTCGTCGGTCAGGCGGGTGTAGTCGCGAAGCGACATGGGCCGTGGGCCGACAATGCTCATCTCGCCGTGCAGCACGTTGAAAAGTTGCGGCATCTCGTCGATGTTGTACTTGCGCAGCCAGCGGCCGACCCGGGTCACCCGGGGGTCGCTGGAAATCTTGAAGACAGGTCCGTCCATCTCGTTGCCGCCCTCCAGGGAAGGCATGCGCGACTCGGCGTCGACCGTCATGGAGCGGAACTTGTAGAGGCTGAAGATGCGCTTGTTCAGGCCCACCCTGGGCTGGACGTAGAGCAGCGGGCCGCCATCCTCCAGTTTGATGCGGATGACGGCCAGGATCATGACCGGGGCGAAGACCACAAGCAGCACCAGCGCCCCGACGACGTCGAAAACCCGCTTGTACAGGGGACTGACCGGGGCCGCCACCGGGCAGATGGACAGGATGGGCTGGCCCGTGGGATCCTCGCCCGTTTTGCAGGAATTGGGCGGAAAAAACGATCCCGGGCATTCGCTGGGGATCCCCTGGTCCTCGCCGTCGCGCATGGCGGCCACAATGGCGTCGTAATGGCTGCGGATGGGCAGGCAGATGACCAGGACATCCACCACCTTCTCCCGCAGGATGGCGGCCAGGTCCGTCAGCCCCCCGAGCAGGGGGATGTCCTGGCCGCAGTAGTTGCCGCTGTCCACGAAGCCCAGGATGGAAAACCCCAGGAAGGGATAGTCCTGGCTCTCCTGGTACAGTTCCAGGCCCCGGTCGTTGGCCCCGACGACGATCAGGTTGAGGCGGGTGCGCCGAACAAACCCGGACCTGAGCAAAAGCGATAAAAGGAAACGGAAGAGCGCGCCGAAAAGGGGCGACAACAGGAGATACAGGGGAATAAAGACCAGCGGCGAGGACTGGGCCCGCAGGATCAGCCAGAAAAGCAGGGTCAGTCCCATGTCGGCCAGGAGCGTTTCCCGGCGGTCGGTCCACAGCCGACGCAACCAGCCGGGATGCACCCCGGCCAGCGTGTGATGGCCATTGCGCCGAAGGCTCAAGTGGGCCGCCACCAGTATGAGCAACTCCAGGGTGTTGGCCAGAAGCACCCGCAGGGAGATGAAAAAACCGCTCTCCCAGGAGGCCACGGACTCCGCCGGAAGGCACAGGGCCAGGGCCGCCAGGTAGGCCCCGGCCACCCCGAGGATGTCCGCCGATGTGGACAGTCGTTCCACCAGCCTGCGCCGTTCTTCAAGAAGGGAGTATGACATGGATTACCAAAGCCCTTTAAGGAAGTCGGGAACATGAAACAGCAGGATCAGGTTCAGCACGATGACCAGCACCGCGGCCAGGATCACATAGGATTTGACCAGTCGTCTGTTGTCGCTCATGGGCGCTCCGTTTTGCCGCGTTCCGGGGACGTCCGGCCCAACGCCCGGCCGTAGAGGACGGCCAGGGCGGCGGCCGCCGTGTCCCAACTGAATTGGGCGGCCACCCGTTGGCGCAGCCTGCGGCCGATTCCGGCCCGCAGTTCCGGATCGGCGGCCGCCTTTTCCAAAAGGGCCGCCTGGGCCGCCACGTCGCCCACCGGAAAATACCAGGGATGGTCCGGGCCAAGCACCTCTTTGTGCGGCGGAATGTCGCTGGCCACACAGGGCAGCCCGTAGGACATGGCCTCAAGCAGCGTCAGGGGCAGGCCTTCCAACTCGGAGGCGGTGACGAAGACCATGGCCCCGGCGAACAGGGCGGCCAGTTCCGCGTCGAACCGGTAGCCGGTGAAGACCACCTCCGGGCGTCCGTCGGCCTGTCGGCGCAGCCGCTGGGCATAGCCCGCCCCCGAGGCGTCGTCCCCGACCACGGCCAGGGCGATAGGGTCCGCCATGTCCAGCACGGCGGCCACCATGTCCTCCACCCGCTTTTCCGGGGTCAGCCGTCCCACGGACAGGGCATAGCCGCCCGGGCTCAGACCCATTCCCGCCAGGGGCGCGGTGTCGAGCCTTTCCGGGAGGGTGACGCCGTTGTGGATGACCTCGCAGGCGCAATGAAAACGATCCCCGTAGGACATGGCCAGGTCGTTTGAAACCATGATCCGCACATCGGTCAGCCTGGCCGAAAACCATTCGCCCAAACGCAGGGCCAGGGCGGCCGGGCCGGTCCATTTTCGCCGCCGCCAGTCCAGGCCGCCGCAGGTGAAAAAGATCGTGGCCCGGGGCAATAAAAGGCGCACCAGGGGCAACAGCAGGCACGGCCCCTGGGAATAGACATGCACGATGCGCGGCCTGGAGACAAAGGCCATGTGCAGCACGGACAAAAGGGTATGCACCAGGGCCTCGAAATGGGTGGAGCGCGGCGCAGGCAGGGTCTTGACGTCGACCCCCCGGCAACTGGTCACCCCGGCCTCCACGTACCCCCGACGGGCGTAGACCAGGATGTCGAAACCCATGGCCGCCAGGCGGGTATACAATTCCTCGCATTGACGCTCCACGCCCCCCCAGGTGGCCGGGATGCCCCGGGTTCCGGTCACGGCGATCAGACGCTTGGCTTCGGTTTCCCGGCTCATGCGGTTTTCCTCGCAGGCGCTCCAGCCCCTCGCCCGGCGGATGCGGCGGCGGCCCATCCCCTGTCCGCCGGATTCCCGCCTGCCTGGCGGCACAAACCATTCGTTCCCATCACGGCCTAGGCCCACATCGCCTGATAGGCCGCCGCCGTCGTCCGGATGTCGAAAAACCGCCGGGCCTTTTCCCAGGCGGCCTGCCCCAGGGCCTTGGCCATGGCCGGATCGGCGGCCAGCGCGGCCATGGCCCGGGCCATGGCCCGGGCGTCGCCAGCCGGAACCAGCAGGGCCTGCCCGGGGTCGAGGAGTTCCCGGTTCCCCGGGATGTCCGTGGCCACAATAGGCTTGGCCGCCGCC
The DNA here is from genome assembly GCF_036584575.1 of Desulfolutivibrio sp. Taxonomy (NCBI): domain Bacteria; kingdom Pseudomonadati; phylum Thermodesulfobacteriota; class Desulfovibrionia; order Desulfovibrionales; family Desulfovibrionaceae; genus Desulfolutivibrio; species Desulfolutivibrio sp. The sequence continues at coordinate 2,938 of NZ_JAZHDB010000154.1, read as the reverse complement.
ATGGATTCCATGAGCGACAGGGAGGTGCCCTCCCAGACCGAGGCCACGGCCACCATGTCCGCCGCACCGAGCAGCTCGGGGATGTCGCTGCGCGCCCCCAGGAAACGGACCCGGTCGGCAACGCCCAATTCCTGCGCCATGCGGACCAGATCGCCTTCCCGGCCGCCCGCCCCGGCGATGCACAGACGGGCCCGGGGCTGGTTTCCGGCCATCTCCGCCAGGGCCGCAAGCAGGATGTCCTGGCGCTTCTGGTCTTCCAGGCGGCCGATGTTCAAAATCAAGAAATCGTCCGGCCCGGCCCCGCACTCGCGGCGGGCCGTGGCGGACGGGGCCATGGCCTCGAAACGGGCCACGTCCACGCCGTTGACCACGCAGGCCAGCCGGGGCGGCGCAAGGCCCAGTTCCCGGCGAAGGACATGCTCGGTCTGCCGGGACACGGCCACCACCCGCCGGGCCAGGCGGTACAGGACGGCCAGGGAGATACGGTGCAGGAGGTTTCGCGGATCGCCCGCCCCACGCTCATGAAACAGGATGGGGTTATGCACGGTGACCAGGGTTTTTCGAACCCCGGCCAGCCTCCCGGCCAAAATGCCGACGATCTCGGCATCTCCCAGGTGGCACTGCACCACGTCCGCCTTCAGGCGTCGGCACAGGCGCACCACGTCACGCACCCCGCCCATAAAATAGGCCAGAAAACGCACGGGTGAGAAGATGGACGGCCGCTTCCGGTTCAAGGCCGCAACCTCGACTCCCGCCGCCAAAAACCGCTCCCGCATGGCCAGATCGGGTTGCAGGACGCACACGACGGTCTTCTGCCCGGGCGGCGCCTGCCGCGCCAAAAGCAGAACCAGTTCCTGGGCGCCCCCGACGTTGAGGGCGTCAATCACGTGCAACACCACGCGCGCGGCCATGTTCCCTTTGTCCGCAGGGGACTATTTCAGGAGTTTGTAGAGCGACTGGGGAACGCTGTAGCGCCGGGCGTTGAGGATGACCCCTTGCGGCGTGACGCCCGCAGACTTGAAGGCCTCGAGCAGGGCGTTCAATACCTCGCGCCGGGTGATCGCAAAGCGGCAGACCAAAAGGTTCACGTCCACGGACTTGGCCATGGTGGCCGTCCACGGGGCGGTCAGCACGGATTGGGCGTCAATGATCACGATGTCGCAGCGTTCCCGGGCGTAGGCCAGAAGCGTTTCCATGACGTTGCGCTCGGGCAAAAGCCAGGGCAGGGCATGCTGCCCCCCGGAGAGGTTAAGGCTCATGACGAAAAGCCCCGGAACGCCGGAGGCCACGACCAGACTGTCCAGATCCTGGCCCGTGGTCAGCCGCTCGATGACCTCCTCGGGAGACGGCCCGGCCGGGGCCTCCGGGGCGGCCATGGAATCGGCGACGTTCACGTAGAGAACCTTGTGGCCGTAGGTCTGGGCCAGGTAGAGGCTCAAACGCTCGGACACGTAGGTCACGCCCTCCCCGTTGGAGGCGGAGGTCATGAGCACGCTGTAGGGGGCTTTGCCCCGCGTGAGCAGGATGTTGCTCCAGATGGCGTCGAACTGCTGCTTGAGGCGGGGAAGAATCCGATCAAGGGACAAAACCTCGCAGAAACGTTCGTTATCTCGACCAAGTTCCGTGGCCTCCGGGTCCACGGTTTCGTTGCGCACGATACGAAACAGACGCTGATTCTGTCCGTTGCCGCCGTTGCGGACAATTCCCAAAAGCCTTTCCGTCGATCCCAGACCATTTGTTTTCGACATGCCCCAACCTTTCCGAAAAAAGTGCGGTCCGATGAACCTTGCAGCATCAACCTGTAATTCCAGTATACCCGTAATCAGAAAAAAATGCACCAAGGAAGTCGCATCTGCGCCGGTATATTTCCATTTCATCACTCTTTTTTCGGGGCCTGGCGCCAACCATTTGCAAACGCGCCGCCTTTACCGTGAAGGGCTGCCTAACCCATTGCCGTTATTCCCATGTGGCGCTACCATCCGCATGATGAACCCGCCCGCCCGCCGCCCCTCCCCGGGAGTCAGGCCATGAAGCTCGGCTGGAAGCTTTTCCTTTTGCTTTTGGCCTTTTCCCTGGCGCCGTTCATGGCCTTGCGCCTCAACGCCGTACGCGGCATGGAGCGGCTGGGGGAGGAACTGTCCGGCCATGTGGCGACCTTTCTGGTGCGCGAGGCAACAGGCCGCATGGCCGACCTCGTGGAGGATCACACCCGGCTTCTGCGCGCCAAACGCGACAACCTGGCCCTGCTCCTGCGGCTTCAGGCGACCGAGGTGCGAAGGCGCCTGCTCGGCCCCGTCCCGGACTCGGCTCAAGACGCCTCCTTCCTGGTCCGGGTCCGAAGCCCGGGCATGCCGCGACACGACCGGGTCGGCGACCCCGCTTACCGGCTGTTTGGGCCGGACGGCGCCCTGTCCCCGGCCGAGGTCGCGGACGCCCCGGTGCTCTATACCGCCCCGCCCGGAGCCTCCTTACGCGCCCTGCGCCCGGAAATGATCCGGCTCAGTCCCCTGGCGGACGATTTCGCGCACCTCGGCCGACCGGACGACCCGCCCCTGTGGCGGGTGGTGACCCTGGCCAGCGGCCTGACCGCCGTGACCACCGCCGATGGCAGGCATCCCGGACTGTCCGATCCCCGCGATTCCTTTTGGTACCGCACGGCCATGGCCGCCGGGCCCACGGACGATCCCGCGTGGACCCTGCCCTACGTGGCCCCGGCCATGGACACCATTGTCCTGACCGTAGCCCTGGCCATCCGCGATGCCTCGGGCGACACCCTCGGGGTCACGGCCATCACCACCCCCCTGGACGACCTGCTGGCCGGGCTGACCCCCGGCGGCCACATCTCCCACGAACTGACCTCGTTTCTGGTCACCGCCGTCACGCCCGCCGACGCCCCGGAGGGCGAACGGCAACTGCTGGCCGCCGCCGGATCGCGGCC
>NZ_JAZHDB010000153.1:0-16276 GCF_036584575.1 Desulfolutivibrio sp. | reverse complement strand
CCCACGCCTGCCCCGATGACCGCCCCGGCCGCACCGCCGCGAAGGGCGGCCTTGGCCGATTCGTCGAAGGCCGTGGTGGCCTCGGCCACGTCGGCGGCCTGATACGGCGGATAGGGGGCGTATTCCCGTCCCGGGGCCATCCCCCGGACCTCGGCCGGATCGACGAGGGGATAGCCGGGGGTCTTGTTGCGCAAAATGATGAGCACCGGCATGAGCCCGGCCCGGGAAAAATCCAACCCCTGACCGTCATCGGCATAGCCCTGGGCGGCCACATCCCACCAGGCCGTGGACACGGCCCCGGGGATGACGGCGGGTTCGGCCAGGACCAGGGCGGGCGGCGGCGGATAGCCCATGACGCAGGAGGTCAAAAGGACGGCCGACAAAACCAGCGCCGCCAGGGAGGCCACGGCGCGGCCGGGGCCGCGAAAGGGACGGTTCATGATCGGGTGTTTCTCCGTTGCGGCATGTAGGGGTTCGCGCCGCCAGGGCCTGACGGCGCGAACGCGGGGCGGATATTACTTGCAGAACTTTACGGAGTCCATGATCTTGCGCAGGGTGGCCTCGGAGGCCGCGAAGTCCTTGTTCTCGCTGTAGGCCATGATATTCATGTAGAAATTCTGACCGTCATAGCATTGCCAGATGATGCGCTGAAAATCGTTTTTCTGGGGCGCTTCGACAATCTCCCAGCCGATGACCCCGCATTTTTTCTTGGCGTCCCCGTCATCGCGGCGCTTGGCGGCCAGAAGCTTCTTGATGGTCACCCGCTCCTGGTCCTGCTTGAGCCCGGCGGAGACGGCCGAAGCCCGGGGAAAGCTCGGGACCATCTGCTCGGCGTGGAACGAAAAGCCCATGGTGTTCTTCATGTACCGAAAGCCCACGCTCTCGGAATCGGGGCTGCCCTCCACGATCTCCCACCCGGCCGGGATGGTGAATTGCAGATTGCGGGCGGCGTTGGTGTAGGTGGTGTCCTGGGTCAGCACCTTGCCGCCGGAGGCGGCCGGAGAGGCTGCGTCCGGCGCGACGCCCGGTTTCTTGCCCGTCGTTACGGCATCGAGGCCTTGTTTGATGATGCCGAACTGGGCAAAGGCCGTCGCGCAATACACGAGCACAACGGCGAACATCACAAGCAGGGTACACCCCGTCAGTTTCGCTCTCATACCCACCACCTCCATGTTGGCGTTGTACAAAAAATCGGCACATCTCCTTGTTCCGGTTGGTCCCGCCGGGCGGGAAAAACAACGGGGCAAAGCCCCTACGACACCAGCACTCCGGCATACCCCACCACGTGCCGCATGTCCCCGGAGGTCTCCCCCGAGGTGGCGTAGGCCGTGACCTCGGCGGTGTGCGCCCCCAGTTCCAGAGCCAAAAAAAGCCCCAGAGTCATGGGCAACACCCCGCACATGGTGATGCCCCGGTCCCTGACCACGGAAAAAAGCCCCATGGGCCGAAGCGCCGCGATCTCCGCCAGGGCCATGGCGTCCTGGCTTTTGGCCGTGTCATGGCTCACGTAGTGGCTCATGTCCGAGCTGACCACAATGGACACCGGGCCGGGCCGGGCCTTTATGACCCCGGCCATGCTCATGGCCACGTCGGCCAGGACCGTGGGATTGAATTCGGCCACCACCATGGGCACGATGCGCGTGGCCGGGTTTTTGCCCATCAAAAAAGGAATGACCACCTCCAGGGAATGCTCCCCCAGATGCGCCGTGTAGTCCGCCGCCAGACGCGAATCGGCGGCTAAAAGATCCCGGGCCAGATCCTCGTCCACATCCAGGCCGCCGCCGGGGATCTCCCACCTTCCGTCGGGCCATACCGCCAGCCGCTTGCCCCGGCCGGTATGGTTGGGCCCCAAAAGGATCACCGTGTCCGCCAGCTTGGCCTGGCCCAGGGTCTTCCCGGCCACGGCCCCGGAATAAACATATCCCGCGTGGGGAACCATGGCCAGGATGGTCGGCTCCTCGCGCAAAGAACCGGCCACATCCAGAAAGGCCGCCACGTCCTTGGCCAGAGTCGGCCCGGCGGGATAAAACTGCCCGGCCACAAGGGGTTGTCTGTTCATTAGTCTTTGCGCCTCCCGATTTCCCGGTCAGTTCGCAACGTCATTGTTCCACCATGATGAGAATACGGCGTCTTCGCGGTGGGCGCAACATCACAGGTCATTCCCGCACCCGTCCCGGCCCGATACGGGCGTACCGCGACGGCCGGGCCTCACCGGATGGCCCGACGCCCCCCTGTCCCGGCCTGGTCGGCATCTTCCAGGAGGCTGCCGATGACCCCGCGCAGGGCATCGGCCTGCTCGGTCAGGGCATGGATGTCCGTCACGGTCTCCTCCATGGTCGAGGTGATGTCCAGGGCGATGCCGTTTATCTCCTCGATGGCCCGGTTGATCTCCTCGGAGGCGGCGGACTGCTCCTCGGCGGCCGTGGCGATGCTGTTGATCTGCCCGGCCGAGGATTGGGCGCTGTCCACGATCTCCCGAAGCATCCGGCCGGATTGTCCGGACAGTTCCGTGGCCTCGGTGATGGCCTCGGCCGCGCGCTCCATGCCCGTCACGTTTTCCCGGGCCACGTTCTGGATGGCCTTGATACTGTCGCCCACCTCCTTGGTGGCCCCCATGGTCTTCTCGGCCAACTTGCGGACCTCGTCGGCCACCACGGCGAATCCCCGTCCGGCATCCCCGGCCCGGGCGGCCTCGATGGCCGCATTCAAGGCCAAAAGATTGGTCTGGTCGGCGATGTCCAGGATGACGGTCATGATCCGCCCGATATCCTCGGCCATGCGCCCAAGCTCGGTCATGTTCGCGGAGAGGGTCTGGGCCTGTTCCCGGATGGCCCGCATGGAGGTCACCGAACCGTCCACCACGTCCTGCCCTTCCTGGGCCTTTCCCCGGGACGATTCGGCCTCGGTGGCCGCCTGCCCGGCGTTTTTGGCCACTTCGAGCACCGTGGCGTTCATCTCCTCCATAGCCGTGGCCGTCTCCTGGATACGGTCCCGTTGATGCACGGTGCGCGTCCGGATGGCCTCGGCGCGGCCGGAAAGGGCCTTGGTGGAGCCGGTCATGGCCGCCGCCACGGATTCCAGGCGCCTGGCCGCGTCGGCCATGCCTTCGGACTTGGCCGCCTCGGCCCGGCGGGAGGCCTCCTCGGCCAAAAGCTTGGCCTGGTCGGCCTGTCTGGCCTTTTCCTCGGCCAGGGCGGTCTTGGCCGTGATGTCGCGGATGTTGTCGCGCAGGGCGTCGGCCATGGTGTTCAGGGCGCTCTCCAGCCGGGCGGCCTCGTCCTTGCCTGCACCATGCAGATGGACGTCGAGATTTCCCGAGGCGATATCCTGGGCGGCCGTGGCCGCCTCGCGGATGGGCCGCACGATGCTGCGGGCGATGGCGATGCAAAGCACGGCCAGGATCGCGAAGACGACCCCCACGGAACCGAGGATGACGCGTAGGATGGAGGAGGTGGAGGCGTCGAGGACACCGGCGATGCGGGCTTTTTCCTTATCGACGTTGTCGATGTAGACACCCGTGCCGATCCACATGTCCGTGCCGGGGATCATTTCGGAATAGCTGAGCTTGGGCTGGTCGCCCTGGCCGGGCTTGGGGAACACGTATTCCACGAACCCGCCGCCGCTTCGGGCCCGGGCCGCCAGTTCGCGAACGTAATACACCCCGCCCGAGTCCTTGTTTTCGCCAAGATCCTTGCCCTGGATCTCTTTTTTCGGCGGCAGGGCCACATTGACCGTGCCCTGGTAGACAAAATAATATCCCGACTGGTCGTCCTCAAAACGGATGGAGTCCACCATGCCCCGGATCCGTTCCACCCGTCCCGCCGGGTCGGCCACCGTCCCGACAGCCTGCCCCAAGGCCAGGGCCAGGGCATGCGTCCCCACCTGGAGCTTCTGCTTCTGGCCTTCGAACATGGCCTGTTGCGTCTCCCGCACGGCTTCCTCTTTCATGCGCGATATTCCCGAGGAGAAGGCCCAGACCACGGCAGCGACAAACAACGCCACAAGCGCCAAGAGGCAAAAGAGCCGACTGGAAATGGAAAAACTCCGCAGCATGGAGGCCTCCTTCGTCAGAACGCACTTTTTTTCATACCCTCATGTACAAGATCATGCCGCGTCCGTCCATGTACGGATGCGTATTTCGCCTCAATGTGGAGAAGACTCGATCAGCGCGCCGATGTGAAGCGGAGGCGGCAGGATAAACGCAGGGAGGATTTTATCGGCTGGCGGCCGCGCCCGGGGGAAACCGACCCGTGCCGTTCCCCCCGGAGTTGACGCGAATGCGGCGTCGATCACCGCAACGGCGAACGAGAGGGGCAAAGACCGGCGTCGGCAGGAACGCGGCGGCGTCCCTCGGCGTCGGCGGCCTTGAGGGCGGCCTGGATCAGGGACGGGGATATCTCCACCGGCTCGTTGTGGATGCTTTCGCCCGGCGCACAGCTTTTTTCCGCAACGCGCAGCAGTTCCTGGTCCGACACGCCCGCAAGGCCCAGATCGGCAAAGGTGGTGGGCAGGCCAAGGCTGGCGCACAGGGCGTAGACCTCGTCCACAAGGGCCATGGGCGCGTCCGTGAGAAAAAGCGAGGCCAGCACCCCGAAGGCCACCTTCTCGCCATGGTGCAAGCCCCGGACGGCAGGCAGGGCCGTCAGGCCGTTATGGATGGAATGGGCCGCGCCCAGCCCCCCGCTCTCGAAGCCCAGGCCGCTTAAGAGCGTATTGGCCTCCACCACCCGCTCCAGGGCCGGGGTCGCCACCCCGGCCTCGCAGGCCGTGCGCGCGGACAGGCCGAAGTTCCGGACGGTCTCATAGCACAGCCGGGCCAGGGCCAGGGCCGTCATGGAGCCCGCATCGCCCGCGATGTTGCGCCCCCGGCCTTTGCGACAGGAGTCGGCCTCGAACCAGGTGGCCAGGGCGTCGCCCATGCCCGCCACCAGGAACCGGGCCGGGGCGCGGGCCATGACCTCGGTGTCCACGATCACCACGTCCGGGTTGCGCGGCAGCACATCCGCCCGCAAGAAAACGCCGTCCGGGGAATAGACCACGCAGACGGAGCTGCACGGAGCGTCCGTGGAGGCGATGGTGGGGACCACGACCACGGGCAGCCCGACCCGGGCGGCCACGGCCTTGGCCGCGTCCAGGGTCTTGCCGCCGCCCATGCCGGTCACGGTCTGGGCCCCGAATTCCCGGGCCAGGCCCGAGAGGCGTTCGATTTCCTGGTCCGTGCACTCCCTGCCGAAGCGTTCCGTGCGCACGGCCCCGGCCTGTTCCACCCCGGGCAGCACGGGGGGCAGCAGATGTTCCAGGGGATGCGGGGAACAGATGAGAAAGTGCCGTGTCCCCAGGCGGGCCAGTTCCCCGCCCAGGCGGGACAGGGCGCTACGCCCCTGCACGTAGCGTCCGGGAAAGAGTGTGGTGCTGATCATGCGGCTCCTCTTTGTTTTCGGCGGCGGTTTTGCGGTCCATAAACGCCTCGGCACCCGTCCGGACGCCGCCGGAAGAGGGCGGCGAGCCGTCCAGGCCCGACGGGTATGTCCCTTCGGTTCCTCAAATCGAGGCATATACCCCTGCCCTGCGTCTGGTGACAAGGACGACGGCGGCCATGTCCTCCGACGAGACCACCCAACCGGCCATTCCCCCTTGTCATTTTCCATTCGGGAACATAGGTTGGCGCAAGGGCCGGTCGCAGCCGTGCCGACTTCCGGAACCACAAGACCAAGGGCGGATGATGAAATCCCAGGCGCTCGAATTCCACAAGGCCCTCTTCGAGGAGCTCGACACCAGCCGGTTGCAGCAAAAATTCCTTTCGGCCCTGCTCGAAATGCAAAATGTCGAACGCGGCTCCCTATGGATCGCCGAGGATGGCGGATACCGGTGCATCGCGGCCGTGGGCACGCAAAGCGCGGACATCGCGGGCTACGTCATCCCCAAAACCGCCCAGAGCATCGTGGCCTGGGTCATCGACAACGGACGCATGACCATCGCCGAGGCCTACAAGGACAAGCGCCATTTCCGGGAGGTCGAGGCCGGACTCGACGTCAAAAGCACGCTGATTTTGTGCTATCCCCTGATCCTGCGCGACGGCCGGGTCTACGGCGCGGTGGAGATCATCGACACCGCCCACGGCGGCAGTCGGCTCAACCTGCACAAGGACTACCTGGAGCTCATGGAGGATCTGGTGGCCATCGGGGCCATCGCCCTGGGCAACGCCCTGGCCTTTGCCGACAAGCGGGACGAGAACGAGAAACTGCGCCGCATGATCGCCGACCTCAACGTCGACACGCTCATCGGCCAAAGCGACGCCTTTCTGGCGGCCCAAAAATCCCTGCGCGACTACGCCAAAACCGACTTCCCGGTGCTCATCACCGGCGAGTCCGGCACGGGCAAGGAGCTGGCCGCCCGGGAGATCCACCGCCAAAGCGCCAGGCGCGACGGCCCCTTCCTGGTGCAAAACGTCAGCGCCATCCCCGAAACCCTGCTCGAAAGCGAACTGTTCGGATACCGCAAGGGGGCCTTTACCGGCGCGGACAAGGACAAAACCGGACTCTTCGAGGCCGCCTCGGGCGGCACGGTGTTTCTCGACGAGATCGGGGACATGGCCCTGTCCCTTCAGGCCCGCATCCTGCGGGTCATCCAGCAAAACGAGATCAAGCCCCTGGGCGGAACCGGGTCCAAGCGGGTGGACGTGCGCATCATCTCGGCCACCAACAAGGATCTGCGCCAGGCCATCGCCGCCGGGACGTTTCGCGAGGATCTGTTCTACCGGCTCAACGTCCTGCCCCTGCCCCTGCCGCCCTTGCGCGAACGCCGCGACGACATCCCCCTTTTGCTCAACTATTTCCTGCGCCGCGACGCGCAGCGCATGGGCGTCGCCCCGAAAAAATGCACCCCCAAGGCCCTGCGCCGCCTCACGGACCATCCCTGGAAAGGCAACATCCGGGAGATGGAAAATCTTGTGCGCTACCTCCTGGCCACCCTGCCCTGCGACACCATCGACGACACCGATCTGCCCGCCGCCATCCTGTCGGCGCCAGCCCCACTCCCCGAGCCCCCCCGGACGCCGGGCGACCCCGGCCGTCCTGCGGCCCACGCCCCGGCCCCCGAGATGTGCGAGCAGACCTGGGAAGAGGTGGAACGCGGCTATGTGCTGGCCCTTTTGGAAAAATGCCGCTGGAACATCACCCAGGCGGCCTCAAAGGCCGGGGTCAACCGCTCCACCTTCGATTCGCGCATCAAAAAGCTCGGCATCCGCAAAAAATGACGCGAGCTACGGGGCCTGAAACGACGGCCGTGGGCCCTCGCCGCAGACGGTCCCGGGGTGATGTGTCCGCGTCCTCGTCGCCCACGGGAGGCCCATGACGGCCGCGCGCACGAAAGCCCCCCGGGCCTCCCCCCGATTCAGGGAAGACGGCCGCAGGGTCGTAACGCCCAGTCGGATCGTGGGGAATCAGTTGGCGGAGAAGGCCAGGGCCAAGATCACCAGGATGGTCGCCGTCGTCATGAAGATGCGGTTTTCCCGGATAAACGCGCTACGCTTGTCCATAAGGAACTCCACCATCCCCAGACGTTCGCCCGGGCGGTTTTGCATGTGCGGCAGCCTGTCCAGGTAGTGTTCCAGATAGGCTTTTTCGTCGAGCATGAGCAAAAAGATCCGGGGCCGGAAATAGTACTGATAATAGGCAAAAAACACGGCCACATACAGGGCCAACCAAAAAATTACCGTTCCAAGCGCGATCATTGACGCTCCTCCATGGGGGAATGCGGCCGCTGGCCGCAAACAAAAATCCTTTCACATTTCGACCGCAAAGACAACCCCGCAGCAACGCGACGCCGCCTGCCCGCCCGCCGAGGCTGCCGCCTTGCCTGGCCGCCCGCTCCCGTGTACCCCTTGTCCATGTCCTCCACCACCCCCCCCCTGACGGCATCGGATCGCCTCGCCCTGTGGACGGCCACCCTGGGGCCCGTGGGCAGGTTCCCGGTCACGCCGGGCACGGCCGGGTCCGCCGTGGCCGTCCTGGCCGCCCCGTGGGTCTTTTTGCCCCTTGGCCCGACAGGTCGGCTGCTGGTTTTGGCCCTGGTCTTCGTCCTCGGCGCCCTGGCCGCCTCCCGGGCCGAAATCCTCCTTGGCCGCAAAGACCCGGGGCCCGTGGTCATCGATGAGGTGCTCGGGCAATGGATGGCCCTTTTGCCCCTGTCTGCGGCAGAGCCATGGGCCATGCTCCTGGCCTTTGTGCTGTTTCGCGTCCTGGACATGACCAAGCCGCCGCCCATCCGCCAGTCGGAACACTGGCTGCCCGGCGGCTACGGCGTCATGCTCGACGACGCCCTGGCCGGGGCCGCCGCAGCCCTTGTATTGTGGGCCATCTGGTAGAAAAAAAACGCCGGGCCGCGCAAAATCGTCAGGCAAATGTCGATAACCCGTCGAAATCGCGGCGACTCATTTTTCTTTACAGCGGCCTATGGCCGGGCTAGAAAGGAATCAATGCTGGGGAAGGTCCCCTGCAGAGTGGCGCAACCGGCAACGGAGGATAGCAGACGTTAATTCCATCCCGCATACCGGGCGACTGAGCGCCCCCTGATTCGCCCAGACGCGCGAACGTTCCCCAAGCCCAGACGGGCGCCCCACGGGGAGAACTCCGGTCACCGGAAAAAGCGCGGAAAAGGGCGAATCTTTTTGCCCGCACACATCCCGACGGCCTTCATCTGGCCACCCTGCCCCTCCAAGACCTTCCACATATCCGACCCAGGCCTACACCAGCCCCGGCCCCGACGGCGGGACGACGGCATCCTCCCGCCCGTGCCCCACGCCAGAAAGCCACGGCAACGTCCGGCCTTTCTTCAGGCAAACGCATGCGGGCCGCCTTCCCGGCTCCCCCGCGCGCTCCATGACGACGTCCTCCCGGCAACCGCATGGCGGGCCGCACCCCAGGCATCGCCCCGAAAAAATGCCTCCAACAGGCCTTACGCCGCCTCACGGACCATCTCCGGGACAACATCCGGGAGATGAACATTTCGGTGCGCTCCCTCCTGGCCACCCTGCCCGGCTGGGTGCGGACGGCAAAATGGCCGGGGCGGCCGAACATCGCTGTCCGGCCGCCCCGTCGCCGACGTCACCCCGTCATTTCCGTCGCGGACCTGACCATCAGGCCCGCAGCCCGGGCGTCAGAAACTATTCATGCACTGGTTGAGGCCGTTGTTGCAGCTGGCGATGCACATGGCCCGCTGGGAAGGATTCGGGAATTGATTGCACACGGCCACGCAGTTGCTCCACTGGGCGTTGCAGTTCTGGCGTCCCCGGCTCTGCCGCCTTTCATCCGCCTGATAACCGTGACCGCCACCGTAATATCCGCCCCCCCCGTATCTGGGAGGCGGTGGCGGCGGCGGGCCATAATAATAGGGATCGCCGTAATACGGGTCAGCCACCTCCACGCAGGACACGGAAGTCAAGGCGATGAACAGGGCGGCCAGCAACAGGCATCCCCGGAGAAGACCTTTTTTCCCAAACATAGCTGTCTCCATGAATTGGTTCGTTGGCGGGAACAACCGGTCGGCGCTTCAACGCTCGCCGGACGATACGTCCATTTCATGATCGCACACGCTCCGGCGGCGCGCCTGTCGCCATACGCTCCCGGCTGCCCCGCCGCACGGCGCGTGGACCCAGCCTCATGAGTAAGCCGCAACAGCCCCGGAGGCAACCGTTTTCACCAAACGTGCGGCAGGGTTGCCGACCATCCCGCTCATGTTGCGTCCGTGACGTCCCGTTTGACCATAGGGGGGTGGACATCTACCACGTCCTGCTCAAAATCCTGAGAGCCTCCCCGCTGTTCTCGTCATGCCCCCTGTGTTTTTGTCCCGCGCCAGCCGGTCCACCGGTCACGGCGCCGGGAAACTGATCCGCTCCATTCGCCCGGCGCGCTTGTCGACAAATTCCGGGACATTGCAGGCCAAGCCGGGCTCCCCGAAGCGGTGCAGCATGACCGGCACGCTGTCTCGGCCCTGGCGATCGAAATGCGTGATCCAGATTCGGCTGTCCGCACCTGTCTCCTTGGACACGAAAAGCAGCCAGCGGCCATTGGGCGAAAAGCTGTGCCAGGAATTCATCACCCCCAGATTGCACGTCATCCGGCGCGGCACGCCGCCGGTCGCCGGGATCGCGTACAGACGGCTGTCGGGTTGCAGCACAAGCCCGCTGCGACTTTGGGTGAAGACGATCCACCGGCCATCCGGGGAATAGCGCGGGTTGTAGTTGCTCATGCCGTTGCCTCCGGCCCCGGGCAGGGGTTCGGCCACAGCCGGGCGATCCCGATGGTCCGGATCAAAGGGGACATGGTAGATGTCAAATTGCACGGGATAGGCCGCGTTGAGTTCGTGGAGGGAGGCCTGCGGCCGGGCAAACACATGACCGGTCCCCAGCTTTTGGATCAGTTCCCACTGTGTCGCCGTCCGGGCGAAGGCGATATGCCCGCCATCGGGGCGGATGTCCGCGCAGGTCTGGACGTAACCGGGATCGTCCGCCCCGGGCACGGGAAAAAACCGCCCCTGCGCCCTGGAATAGGCGACCAGGACGCCCCGATACGGGAAAAAAAGCTGCGAGGAATACGGATCATCCATTTTGATCAACAGCGCGATTTCATTGACCGTGCCGATCACATGCCGACCGTCCGGAGTGATGCGGGCATACAGCCCGGTGGTCTGACGATCATCGATTTTTGGGAAATCGTTCCAACTGAGCAGTTCGCCAGCCGTCAGATCCATCTCCCGGCGCGTGTCGGCCAGGATGTAGCCGCCCTTGTCCCCGGCGTGGTCCAGGTCCATGCCGAACACCATGCCGTCCCGGGAGAAACTGTGGCATCCCACGCACCCCGGCACGCCCTGGAAAAGCGTCCGGGGCGGCTTTGGCGAGGCGGGATCGCCAAGACGCCCCCCGAGAAGGTCCAGGCGCTTTTGGGCCTTTGAAAAAACCGGCGGCAACTGCCGGTACATGATCAGGGCGTCGATCCTGTCCCGGGAGCTGGCCACGGAAACCACATCCTGGGAGACGATCTCGAGGGTTTCGGCATCGATCCCATAGACGGTGATCGGCACGTCGTGGCCCAGAGAGGCCTCCCGAACGGGCTTCCACACCGCCTCGGGCGGCTCATAGGACGGTTCCCGGCACAGGACATACAGCGCCCGTGCCGGGGAAATTCGAAAGGATACCAGCCACAGGCCGACCTGCGGATGGGACTCGACCCAGGTGATCACGGGCGGGGCCAGGTCGGCCGGAAAAAGCGCCCCGTGCAGGGGGTGCATGATGCGCAACGACTCCACGAAGCGGCCGGGATCATATCCGGCCGCAAACAGCATGACCGCCTGGCGCACCTCCGGGGAGTCCACAGGGGCGTCCGCCGTCGCCGCGAAACAGACATCGCCGGGAGAGAGGCCCACCGGGGCCTCGGGGAGCCCCACCGCCTGGCCGCTGCGGACAACGCCCAGCAGCATGAGCAAAAAGGCGATGGTCCGGATCTTCATGGCCTGCCGCCTTAATATCCGCCGCCGCCGCTTGATCCGCCGCTGCCGCTGTTCGTGTCCCGGTAATCGTCGGGAGGCCGGATTCCCGCCCCAAGACTCTTGGGCTTGTCCGGCGGGGCGGCAGGCGGCGTCCCGCGTGAAGAACCCGGCGGGTACGGCGGGGCGGTCACCGTCCGGGGGGTATAGCCCGGCGTGGGGCGTCCGGGGGTGTAGCCGGGGGTGTAGCCGGGGGTGGGCGGCTTTGCGGGCGTGGCCGGATGGTAGGGGAACCACTTCAAGCGCATGTCCATTTTATCTTTATAGGGCTTGTCCCCAGGCTGGGGAGGCAGAGGCGGCTGAGAGCTGGTTTCCTTGAGATCGCCATACCGGCCGGAAAACTTCTTGTCCCAGGCCTTGAGCAGCTTCTGCTGGCGCTCCCGTTCGCGTTCGGCATCCTGGGCCGCCTTGGTGGCTTTCGCCAAGGCGTCCGTATCGACAGCCAGTCCGCCAAAGGTACCATAGGCGGCCCCCCGGGCATCATTCAAATTGCCCCGGCGTGACGCCTCCAGGGCCTTTTCCCGCTCCTGGCTGGCCTTGTACTGATCGTACAGCCGCCTGGCATGGGCATCGTCGGCAGACGGGGGAGGCGGCTGGGCATGAACCAGGGCGACCTGGAAAAAGCCTGAAAATCCGATGGCAAGGGCCAAAAGCAGAAAGACCAGGGGGGGAGTCCCCCAAACATTCGATCTCATGGCGCCCTCCATACATTTCGAACTGTTGTGGTCTCTTCCACACTCCAGAGCCTTCCGTGCGTCACGGCTGCCGCCGACCAAAACGCCGCCGCATCGGGGCGGGTTTCGCGGGCAGGGATATCCGATTCTCGATGGCAAAACTACCAGATGCCACGCGCCGTGTAAATCAACGAACTCTTTTTGCAGAAGGCGCCACAGAGCAAGCCCCCGCCCGAATGCACACGCACCGGGCGAAAGTCCTGCGATGAAAAACGGCTCTTTTCCGGGGAGGCGCCCCCGGCGCCCCGTCTATTCTTTGGAGGCGTGGCTGGAACGAAAGAGAATCCGGAGCGGGGCCATGGTCAGTCCGAAAAGCCGCCGCAACTGGTTTTCCACATATTTGGCGTAGGATGGCCGGACCCGCTCGGTGTCGTTGACGAAGAACACAAAGGTGGGCGGCTCGGACGCCGTCTGGGTGAGATAGTAAAACTTGGCGCGACGTCCCTTGATCACCGGGGCCTGATGCTTGTCCAACACCTGGCGCATCATTCGATTGAGCTCGCCCGTGCCCACCCGGGTGGCGCATTCGACCTTCATGGCCCGGGCCGTGTCCAAAATCCGGTCCAGGCCCTTCTTGCGCAGGGCCGAGACGTAGAGCACAGGCACATGGGGACAAATGCGCAGTTCGTCCTTCATGTCCTTTTTGAGCTCCAGCATCTTGTCCCGGGGGATCAGGTCAATCTTGTTGATGACCACCAAAAACGGCGTTTTTTCCTTGTCCAAAAAGGCGATGAGCTTTTTGTCCTGCATGCCCACGCCGCCCACGGCGTCGATGACCAGCACAGCCACATCCGCCCGCTTGGCGCTTTGCAGGGACCGGGTGGCCGTATGGCGCTCCAGTTCGTCGTCAATGCGGGCCTTCTTGCGCACCCCGGCCGTATCTACAAAGATATACGGCGTGCTCCCGCGCGTGAACGCCACGTCCACGGCGTCGCGGGTCGTTCCCGGCGCCTCGCTGACAATAAGCCGCGTCTCGCCCACCAGGGCGTTGACCACGGAGGACTTCCCGGCGTTGGGGCGGCCGATCATGGCCAGCCGCAAGGGACGCGGCGCGGCCTCGGCCGCCGCCGTCTCCTCATCCGTCAGCGGGGCTTCGTCCGCCTCGGGCTCGGGCAACAGATCGGCGATGATTTCCCGCAGCTCCGGGATGCCCCGGCCATGGGCCGCGGAAACCGGCGCCAGGGGAAACCCCAGGGAATAAAAATCCGCCGCGAATTCCCCGGCCCGCTCCTCGCCGTCGGCCTTGTTGACCGCCAGAAGCACCGGCTTGGCGCTTTGGCGCAAAAGCTCCGCCACATCGTGGTCCAGCCCTGTCAGGCCTTCCCTCGCGTCGGCGACGAACAACACCAGATGGGCCTGGCTGATGGCCATGCGGGCCTGGTCCATGACCATGCGGCCCAGCTTGTCGGGATCGTCAAGGACCATGCCGCCGGTGTCCACCAAGGTCACCTCGCGGTCCTCAATGATCGCCCGGGTCTCGAGACGGTCCCGGGTGACCCCGGGACGGTCGTGGGTGATGGCCTTGGTTCGCCGCGCCAGGCGGTTGAACAAGGTGGATTTGCCCACATTGGGACGTCCGATAAGGGCGATGACCGGCGGCATGGTGTCTCGTTTGTTCATGTTGCCGGGCCGAAAAACCGGCCCGTACGTTACGCGTTGTCCCCGCAGGGACGTTTCTTTCAGGACCGGGGGCCACGCCCCCTCCCGCTTCGGTATCCGTTGTGGCCTAGTATGTCCCGGAACGCAACAGCCCGGCGATCTCCGCCGCGACTTTCTCCCCGGACAGAAGCATGCCGCCGAAGATCGGGCCCATGCGGTAGGAGCCGAAGCTGGCGTTGGCGGCCATTCCGGCCACGTACACCCCGGGGAACACCTCGCGGGTGTTTTTTACGGTATTGGTCTCGGCCACCTCGGCCCACATGGACTGCTCGCCCTCGATGCCTCCGGACGGCGTCAAAAGACGCACGTCGTTTTTGCGCACCAGGGTCTTTAACACCTCGACATCATGTCCCGTGGCCTCGATGATGAACTTGGTGTGCAACACCAGCGGGTCCACATGCAGCCCGGCGATCTCCACCGGCGAGGAGTTGATGACCAGCCCGCAAACGCGTTTGACGCCGTTCACCTCGCGCAGGACCACATCCTCCACGCTCATGCAGTTGAACACCTTGGTCCCGGCCAGGCAGGCCCGGGAGGCCAGGGTGGTGGTGCAGGCCACGGCGTCGGCGGTGTAGTATTCGTCGCGGAAGTGCTTCACCGGCACGCCGATCTCTTCCAGCAGGTGTTTGCTCTCTTCCTGGACCACGATATAGTTGAAGGTCATGCCCCCGCCCCACATGCCGCCGCCGATGGACAGCTTGCGTTCGAACAGGGCGACCTTGAAGCCGTCTTTGGCCAGCCGGTAGGCGGCGGTCAGGCCCGACGGCCCCCCGCCCACGATGGCCACGTCCAGATCCAGACATTCCTTGAACTTCTCGAAATACTCGGTGAGAATGGCCTCGGTGATGATGCGTTCGTTCAGCGCCATATATCCTCTCTTTTGGCGGTGTGATGTCTCCGGGAGCGTTGCGGCGGCCGGGCGTCCGGCCGGTTACGCGGTCCCGATCCTGTCTCTTATGTCCTGTATGTACGGGGCGCGCAGGAGCCCCTTTTCCGTGGCGATGCCCTGAATCAGCTCCGCCGGGGTCACGTCGAAGGCGTAGTTATAGACCGGTACGCCCTCGGGGGTGATCTGGTGCTCCCCGATGTGCGTCACCTCCCGTGGCGTTCTGTCTTCAATGGGAATCTCGTTCCCGCTTTGTATGCGCAGGTCGAAGGTGCTGGCCGGGGCGGCCACGTAAAACGGCACGCCATGGGCCTTGGCGCAAAGGGCCACGGTATAGGTGCCGATCTTGTTGGCCGCGTCGCCGTTGGCCGCAATGCGATCCGCGCCCACCACCACCTTCTGGACCATGCCCCGCTTCATCAGATGCCCCACGGCGTTGTCGCAGGCCACGGTGACGTCGATGCCGTCCTTGTGCAGTTCGTAGGCCGTCAGGCGGGCGCCCTGCAAAAACGGCCGGGTCTCGTTGGCGATGACCTTGATGCGCTTGCCCTGCTCCACCGCCGCCCGGATCACCCCCAGGGCCGTGCCGTAGCCCGCCGTGGCCAGAGCCCCGGCGTTGCAGTGGGTCATGACCGTGTCGCCGTCGTCGATGGCCTCGGCCCCGAAGCGGCCCATGGCCTTGTTGATCTCGATGTCCTCGGCATGCACGGCCTTGGCCTTGGCCAGAAGCCGGGCGGACAGTTCCTCGGCCCCGATCTCGCCTGCGGCGGCGGTCTCGGCCCGCATGAGCTCCACGGCCCAGCGCAGGTTCACGGCCGTGGGACGGGCGTTTTCCAGGTCGCGCCAAAGCTCGGCCAACCGCACCCGCCAGCCCGGCCCGGCCTGATCCATGGCCTGGCGCAGGGCCAGCCAGCAGCCGTAGGCCGCTGTCACGCCGATGGCCGGAGCGCCGCGCACCACCATGGTCTGCAGGGCGTAGATCACGTCCTGGGTGGTTTTGCAGAGAAAATATTCCTCGCGGTTCGGCAGGATGCGCTGATCCAGGAGGACAAGCGCCTGCTTGATTTCCGAAAACTGAATGTGGTCGGTCATGGGGTCTCCACAGCGGTTTGTTTCGGGTCTGGCTCGGAAACAGGGTTCATGGCCGGGCTCGGGGTTTGTCGACGCGGGTCGGCGCCAGCAACGCTTCGCGCAGCCGCCGCCCCGCGCGCAAACCCGTCGCCCGGCCTGGACAGGCGGGTGCTCACAACAGCTTCTTTTCCCAGCCTCGTCTGGAGCGCGGCCGTCGCCCAGCCTGGGCATGCTGTTGCCTGGTCAGCTTTTTTTCCCAACCTGAGCGTCTGTATGCAGGCGCCCATCTTTTATCCAGCATGACAAAAACCGCCCCCGCATCCCCTATCCAGGGGGTCCGGGGGAAATGATTTCCCCCGGCGGGAGAGGGGTCCGGGGAGAGGGC
>NZ_JAZHDB010000152.1:0-3173 GCF_036584575.1 Desulfolutivibrio sp. | reverse complement strand
AGCTCAACCGGGCCAGGATCACGTTGCTGACTAAAAGCCCGTTTTTGGTCAGGCGCAGATGCCCGGAGCTTAAGCGCACAAGCTCGTTTTGGCGCAGGGCCTGCACCAGCCCGGCGTTGTCCTTCAAAAAATCCCGCCCCGCCCGGGCCCGGTAGGCCGCCAGGTCGAGGCCCTTGGTGGTGCGCAGCGACAGCATGACCATCTCCCGCACCAGTTCCTCCGGCGTCAGTTTCGTGGCGTCCTCGCCAAAGCGCCCCTTCCTGGACAGGGCCACGTACCGGCCGATGTCCCGGGGGTTTTCGAAGCGCCGCCCGTCCATGGTGGACACCGCCGACGGCCCCAGCCCCAGATAGTCCCGGCCTTCCCAATAGCCCGAGTTGTGGCGGCTGACGAAGCCCATGCGCGCGAAATTGGAGATTTCGTAATGCAGGTAGCCCTCGGACTCCAAAAACTCGGCCCCGCGAACGAACATCTCCGCCTGCTCGGCCTCGGGCGGCTGGGGCAGCTCCCCGGACTCGATCCGGGCGGCCAGCGGCGTTCCCGGTTCCAGGGTCAGCCCATAGCAGGACAGGTGTTCCGGCGACAGGCGCACCGCCGCCTTGAGCGTCGCCAGCCACTGGGAGAGGCGCTGGCCGGGCAATCCCCATAAAAAATCCAGGCCGATGTTGGCGAACCCGGCCTGACGGGCGGCGAAATAGGCGGCCCGGGCCGTGGCTGCGTCGTGGGGACGCCCGAGCAGAAACAGCGTCTCGTCGGTGAGGCTTTGCACCCCGAGGCTCAGGCGACCCACGCCGTATCCGAGCAGTTGCCGCAGATACGCCCCGTCCAGGGCCGAATCCGGATTGGCCTCGAAGGTGAATTCCAGGCCGGGCCCAAAGCGGAAGGCCTTGTGCAGCTCCTTCATGATCCGGGACAAGGCCCAGGGCGGCAGAAGGCTTGGGGTGCCGCCGCCGAAATAGAGCGTCTCGATCTCGGCCTGGGGATGTTTTTTGGCGTAAAACCGAATCTCCCGGCACAGGGCCGGGACGAAATCCTCCAGCAGGGCCATGTCCAGGGGCTTGGAGAAAAATCCGCAGTAGGCGCACTTGGCCCGGCAAAAGGGCACATGCACGTAAAGGCGCAGACCGGTCCCCTCCCCCGCGCTCATGTGTCCGGGGCCTCGCGCCCACGGGACGCCGTGTCGCCGAACCACAGACACCCCGTCCGGGCCGCGTCGACGCGGGAGTCGCAGGGTTCCTGGCTGCATTCGGGACATTCCTGCACGTGGCAGGGATCGGCGTGGATGAGCAGGTCGGCCTGGTTGCCGTACTTCGCCCGCAGGATGTCCTCCACCTCGTTCACCTCGGCGTGGGCCGCCTCCAGGGACAGATCCCGGGGCAGGATCAGGTGGAAGTCGATGTGCACCCGGCTGCCGGAGCGCCAGGCCCGCAGGCGATGAATCCCGATCCAGGCGGATTTCCGTTTCGTCGACAGCACCACGCAGATCTCGTCCAAAAGCCGCGGGTCGGCCTCCTGCATCAGCCCGGCAAAGGCCTGGCGCATGAGCCTGTAGCCCGTGACCAGGATGTTTGCGGCCATGAGGCAGGCCACGGCGGGATCGAGCCAGTACACGCCCGTCAGGCGCACCAGAAAGAGCCCGACCAGGACGCCGCCCGAGGTATACACGTCGGTCAGGACATGCATCCCGTCGGCGGTGAGCGTCACCGAGCCCAGGCGCTTTCCGGCCCGCATCAGGCCAAGCCCCAAAAGCAGGTTGGCCGCGCCGGAACCCGCCAGGAGCAGCAGGCCAAGGTCCAGATTGGCCAGGGGCACAGGGGCGAACAGTTTGTCCCAGGATTCCCAGATGATGGCGCATCCGGCCACGATGATCAGCGAACCCTCGAACCCGGCGGCGAAGAATTCGATTTTCCCATGCCCGTAGGGATGCTCGGAATCCGGGGGGTTGGCGGCGTAGATCACGCTGACCAGGGCGAACAGGGCCGCCGCCACGTTGACGATGGATTCCATGGCGTCGGACAGGATGGCCGAGGAGCCGGTGCGATGGTAGGCGTAGAATTTGATGCCCATAAGCAGCGCGCCCACGGCCAGGGAGACCGAGGCGGCGATGATTGCGGCGCGGGGATTTCTCTCCGGTGTTTCACCCATAACGCAGCGTCCAACCCGGGACGTTTCGCCAGACCAAATCCGGCGAACCCCAGAGATTACAACATCACCCGGTAATCGATCTTCAGGGCGTCCGCCAGCCGTTTGGCCATGACCTTGCCGATTGACCGCTTGCCGTTTTCCATCTCGGAAATATGGCGCTGCGGGACGCCCACCAGGGCGGAAAGCGCCCGTTGCGTCAATCCTTCCTTGATTCTAGCCCCGCGCAGGCCGTCCGCCGGACTGAAATCCGGATAGACCTCACGCCACGGCACGGTTTCGTCATCCGCCAGAAACGGCGTGACGGCCCGCCTGGCATCCTCGACGCGGTCAGACCTGACCATGACGCACAGCTCGACGGCCTTAATACGGCGCTTTTTCGTGGGTTCCAACATACGTCACCTCGATGATCCGAATCTGTCCTTTCTCCACACGCCACACGGCCACATAGGTGGGACGGCCTTTTTTGATGTGGCAGTGATGCGTCTGGCTGCCGAGCTTGGAGTAATTCGCCCAGTTGGCGCGGTTCGGGCCGACGTATTCCAGATCGGCCAGCAAGACCTTGAAGGCGGCTTCGATGGCGGCCGGAAGTGTGCGGCGGTTCTTGCGCGCCCGGCTGGAAAGCAGCACCGTCCACATCGCATTCGATACTTTTTTTTGATATCATGTCAAATGAAAAAGGGGGGCCGTGGCCCCCCTCCCGGTACCGGACTGCCGCCGGATTATTGCATGTCGACCAGAATCGGATCCTCTTCCAGATCCTCCAGGAACTTGTCGGGCCGCTCGGGTTGGCGCGGCACGATGATCTCGCATTCCATATACTTGCGGTAGCCGGTTCCGGCCGGGATCAGGCGTCCCACGATGACGTTTTCCTTAAGCCCCCGCAGGCTGTCTTCCTTGCCCATGAGCGAGGCCTCGGTGAGCACCTTGGTGGTCTCCTGGAAGGAGGCCGCCGAGATGAAGGAATCCGTGGACAGGGAGGCCTGGGTGATGCCCAGGACCAACGGTTCGGCCACGGCGGGCTTTAAGCC
>NZ_JAZHDB010000151.1:0-3127 GCF_036584575.1 Desulfolutivibrio sp. | reverse complement strand
CAGACCCCTCCCCCTCCCCAAAAAACTTTTTCGGGGGGGTGATAAGACGCCAGAGGGAGGATGCGTCCCGTTACGGGATTCCAAAGGGTGAAACCCTTTGGCCGCCGGAGGCATCCCCCCTACAGACTATCTACCGCCTACGTCGCCTACGCCGCCCGGGCGGCGCCGGCCCGGATGGCCTCGATGTTTTTAGGAATGAGCTTGGCGTAATGGCTGGAGATGACGTGCGACAGGCTGTCCTCCACCGCCGACAGGGGCAAAACCCCCGAGGCCGCCACGTAGGCCCCGATGGCCACCATGTTGGCCATGCGCGCGTTGCCCAGGCCGTCGGCGATCTCGTTGCAGGGTACGGACACCAGCCGCACCCGGTCGGCCTCGGCCAACTCCGGATCGACCAGCGACGAATTGAGGATCAGCACGCCGCCGTCCACGAGCCTGGGGCCGAACTTGTCCAGCGAGGGCCGGTTCATGATGATCAGGCTTTTCGGGCGATGGATGATGGGCGAACCGATCTCCTCCTCGGAGACCACCACCGTGCAGTTGGCCGTGCCGCCGCGCATCTCCGGGCCGTAGACCGGAATATAGGTGACGTTTAAGCCCTGGTTCATGCCCGCATAGGCCAGAAGGTTGCCGATGAGCATGACCCCCTGGCCGCCGAAACCGGCGATGATCACATCCTGATACAGACTCACTTGCCGCCTCCTTCGCCGGTTGCGTCCCGGAAGACCCCCAGCGGAAACACGGGAATCATCTCCTTGGCGATGCGCTCGTTGGCCTGAAGCGGGGTCATGCGCCAGTTGGTGGGACAGGTGGCCAAAAGCTCCACGAAACTGAAGCCCAGGCTTTCTTCCTGGATGGTGAAGGCCTTTTTCAGGGCCTTTTTGGCCTGCACGATGTGTTTGACCGAATCCAGGGCCACGCGCGTGCTGTACACCGTGCCGCCCAGGCCCGCGATGATCTCGGCCATGTTCATGGGGCCGCCCTCGCGGTCCTGGCAGCGGCCGCCCGGGCAGGTGGTGGTCTTTTGGCCGATGAGCGTGGTGGGGGCCATCTGGCCGCCGGTCATGCCGTAGACCGTGTTGTTGACGAAGACCACCGTGAGCCGTTCGCCCCGGTTGGCGCAGTGCATGATTTCCGCAAGTCCGATGGACGCCAGGTCGCCGTCGCCCTGATAGGTGAAGACGAAGGCGTCGGGCCGGGCCCGCTTGACCCCCGTGGCCACGGCCGGCGCCCGGCCGTGCGGGGCCTCCACCGTGTCCACCGAGATGTAATTGTACAAAAACACCGAGCAGCCGATGGCGCTGACGGCGATGGTCTTCTCCACAAGCCCCATCTCCACCAGACACTCGGCCACCAGCCTGTGGGCCACGCCGTGATGGCAGCCGGGACAATAATGCATGCCCCGGTCGGTCATGACCGAGGGGCGTTCAAAAACCAGTTCGTCCTTCATGTCCTACCTCGAAAGGGCCGAGCGGATCGGCGCTTCAATCTCGTCGGGAGTGGGCATGTTGCCCGGCAAAAAGCCGTGGAAGCCGCTGTCGGCATGGAA
Source organism: Desulfolutivibrio sp. (assembly GCF_036584575.1). Lineage (NCBI taxonomy): Bacteria > Pseudomonadati > Thermodesulfobacteriota > Desulfovibrionia > Desulfovibrionales > Desulfovibrionaceae > Desulfolutivibrio > Desulfolutivibrio sp. Next base: position 1,578 of record NZ_JAZHDB010000151.1, on the reverse strand, counting down.
ACGCACGGCCAGGCGCACATCCTCGACCATCTGCCCCATGTTGTGCTCGATGGTCAAAAAGCGCTTTCCCTGCGTCGCCAAGTCCGCCAGGGCCTGGGTCGGAAACGGAAACAGCGTGATGGGCCGAAAAAGCCCCACCTTCTCCCCCGCCGCCCGAAGCGAGCGCACCGCGCTCTTGGCGATGCGGCCGATGGACCCATGCGCCACCACCACAAGCTCGGCGTCCTCGGTCTGATAGGCCTCGAAGCGCACCTCGGACTGCATGGCCTTGTACTTGGCGTCCAAATGCAGATTCTGACCGGCCAATTCGCCCTCATCCAGGAAAAGCGACTTGAGAAGCCGCGAGGGCCGCCCGGCCGCGCCGTCGAGCCGCCAGTCGCCGCCCTCGGCAGGCGATACCGGCTCAGGCGTCCAGGTCGTCACCGGCTCTTTCATCTGGCCCAGGATGGCGTCGCCCAGGATCAGCACCGGATTGCGATATTTAAAAGCCAGGTCGAAGGCCGCGATGATCAGATCATAGGCTTCCTGGCAGGTGGACGGAGAAAGGACCAAAAGCCGGTAGTCGCCGTGGCCGCCGCCCTTGGTGGACTGGAAATAGTCGCCCTGGGAGGGGCCGATGTCGCCCAGGCCCGGGCCGCCCCGGTTCATGTTCACGATCACCCCGGGAAGCTCGCTTCCGGCCATGTACGAAATGGCCTCCTGCATGAGCGAAATGCCCGGGCTCGACGAGGTGGTCATGGCCCGGACCCCGCAGGCCGCCGCGCCCAGCAGCATGTTGGCCGAGGCCACCTCGCTCTCGGCCTGGACGAACTCGCCCCCGGCGTCGGGCAGGGCCTTGGACAAAAATTCCGGAATGTCGTTCTGGGGAGTGATGGGATAGCCGAAATAGCACTTAAGCCCGGCAGCCAGGGCCCCGTAAGCGATGGCCTCGTTGCCCTTGATGAACATGCGCTTCTCAGACATGGGCCGCCTCCTGGCTCTTTTTCGGCTTCACCGTCTTCCAGACCGTGATGGCCACGTCCGGACAGACCATGGCGCAACTGGCGCACCCGGTACACTTGGACTCCTCGCCAGGCGCTACCTCGACAACCTTGTAGCCCTGCTGGTTGAACCGCGAAGACTGCACCACAATCTCCTTGGGACACGCCAACGTGCAAAGGAGACACCCCTTGCACCGCTCCTCGTCAATAACAATCCGCGACATGCCTGCTCCTTTTGGAAGAGGATGAACCGGGGAGGGTGAACTGAAAGCGGCGATTCTGGCGTGCCGACTTTATTCGAAGCTGCCGGTGGTGGCGATGATGACCTTTGACGATGGGGGTCGCACTGTGCTGGGAACGCCGCCGGCGGCTGCCGCTGTGACTCTTGAAGGGTTGCAGGTGGATGTTATCGGCACCAATTGCGGTCTTGGCATTGAAGGCGTTTGTGAATTGCTCGAACAGATGCGCGCCGTCAGTTCGCTGCCGCTGATTGCCCAGGCCAACGCCGGATTGCCGATTCTGGTCAATGGGGAGACCCTGTTTCCGGCCAGCCCGGAAGAGATGACGCGCTGTCATGCGCGCCTGGTTGAGTTGGGGG
>NZ_JAZHDB010000150.1:0-3173 GCF_036584575.1 Desulfolutivibrio sp. | reverse complement strand
GGCGGGGGGGGCGTCCCGCCCGGGGTCGGACGGGGCCAGGCCGTTTCTGGGCAGGACCACCACGGCGAAGTCGGGACAGTGCAATTCACAAAAACCGCAATTTATGCATTCGTCTTCGCGGTCGACCTTTGCTTTGCCCTGATGGTCGATGCGCAGCACTTTTTTTGGACAAAACGCGGCGCAGATGCCGCAGCCCTTGCACCAGTCGGGATAGATGACAACATTGTACAACTGCTTGCGTTTCGCGGTCATGTGGGGAAGCCTGGTTGGATGTTGCGGGAAAATTCCGACGAATTTACCAGGGTTACAAGGGCAAGGCAAGCATGTTGCCGGAGAAATCGTGTCGGCTTGTGAGCCCGGGGCGCGTCAGGGACGACGGATACGACGGGCAGTCTCCGCTGTCTGGCATCCGCATGGCGCGCAGACCAGGTATAGGTTTTTATCGTATTTATTCTTGGCTTTTTGGCTTTTGATCATTATGAATGGTCCATGGCCCGGGTGGAAGTCAAACGGAAGGCGTACAAACAACTCGCCCGACTGCCGGAGCGCGACCAGGCCGCCGTTCTTGCGGCGATCACGGGACTCGGAAACTGGCCCGGCTGTCGCGACGTCAAGGCGCTCACGGATCGCAGAGGCTATCGGCTTCGGGTTGGCCGCTACCGGGTGCTTTTCACGGTCGATGCCGGGCGGAATCCTGTCGTCATCTCCGTGGAAGAGGTGAAAAAACGCGATGAACGAACCTAACAATAATCCGCAGATCATCCGGGGGCCTGATGGGACTCCCCAATATGTGGTGCTTCCCTACGACGAGTACATGGAATCCCGGGAGCGGCCCGATGACGAGGTCACACTGCCCCTGGAGGTCGTCAAGCTTTCCCTGTTGGAGAAATGGGGCCTTGTCCGGGCTTGGCGGGAGCATCTCGGATTGACCCAGGGTGAGGTCGCCCGGCGGATGGGCGTGGCCCAGCCGACCTATGCCGGATTCGAACAGCCGGGGAGAATCCTTCGCTATTCGACGCGGTCCCGCATCGCCCGGGCGCTTGGCGTCGAGCCCGAGCAACTCAAAGACGAATGATCCGGCCGGGATTTCCGGGACGGGCGCTCCTTGACGCCGTACCCTCGCCCCGACAGCGGCGACGGTTTTTCGGATGTCCTGTTTTCGGTACGCATTGCGGAGGAGGCAGGCCGCAAGCGGCGTCCCTACGCGGCCTGTCCCAGCCCTCGACGAGGGCCCGGGAATGGGATAGGGAAGCTTTTTTTGGGAGGAATACCATGAATACAAAACGAAAAGGCCTTATGCGGCTGGCTCTGGGCGTTCTTGCGGCCTGGCTGGTCGTGGGCGCAACCCTGGGCTGGACGTCTCCGGCCCGGGCTCAAGGGAGCAAACCCGTGGTTAGACTGGAAACGAGCAAGGGGAATATCGTCATCGAGGTGGATACGGAAAAGGCCCCGGTCACGGCGGAGAACTTTCTGACGTATGTGAAGGAAGGTTTTTACGACGGGCTGGTCTTTCACCGGGTGATCAAAGGCTTCATGATCCAGGGCGGCGGCATGGACGAGTCCATGAAAGAGAAAAAGACCCATGACCCCATCAAGAACGAGGCCGACAACGGCCTGAAAAACGACGCCTACACCCTGGCCATGGCCCGCACCTCTGATCCGGATTCGGCCACGGCCCAGTTTTTCATCAATGTGGCGGACAATGATTTTCTGAACCACAAGGGCAAGACCCCGCAGGGCTGGGGCTATGCCGTGTTCGGCAAGGTCATCGAAGGCCAGGACGTGGTGGACGCCATCAAGGGCGTGCCCACCATGACCAAGGGCTTTCACGAAAACGTGCCGGTCATGCCGGTGAAGATCGTCAAGGCCGTGGTGGTCGAGCAATAGTTTCCGTTTTTTCGCCGTACGGAAAGCGCCCCGGGATGATCGTCCCGGGGCGCTTTTTTCGTTTTTCAGGGCAGGGTTGTCGACGGGCGGCGGCGGCTCTTGCCCAAGGGGATGGCGCAATGCTAGGCAACGACGGAAATGGGGATTTTCCCGCCGAGGCCAAAAACATGAGGAGTTCACCGCATGTTTCCGTTCACGTCGTCGCCCAAATTGGTGCGTCCGTCGGCCCTGATCGTGCGACTGTTGGTGCTTCTGGTCCTTTTCGTCCTGCCGGGCCTTGGCCGGGCCTACGTCATCACGCCCGAATACCAAGCCGCCGTAAGCGACGCCAAAACCCTGACCCCGGCCAAAATCTCCAAGGATCTGGTGGCCGTGAGCCAGTACAACGACAATCTGGACCTGGTCTGGCAAGGCGTGCCCGGGGCCTCCCGGGTGCTTCTGGTCTGCTGGACCAACGGCCAGTATTATCGGCCGTACATCGGCCAGTCCTACACCCTGGACGTGTTCCGCAACCTGTGGGTCACGGCCGCGCCGGAACTGTCGGACTGGCTGCGGGCGCATTCCTCGGAGGCCTCGGTCGGCCGGGTTGAGGAACTCCTGGGACTGCCGCAGGAATACGGCCAGACCGATTTCGTGGAGATGTGGGTCAACCCCCAGGATCTCTACCGCCCCAGCGCCGACCCCGAGATCACCGACCACGAGGCCGAACTCGAATTGCGGGCCAATCCGCTTCTCCCCTACAGCACGACCGTGAAAATCATCGAAAAGGTGAACGGCGTGCCCGTGGCCTACAGCTATCCGGACTGGTACGCCGCCCGCCGGGCCGCCATCTATACCGCCACCCCGCCCTTTCCCTGGACCGCCCTGGGCTACACCTACGATTACGGCAACCCCGCGACCACGGTGGGGCTTTCGGAATTCGTCATTCGCGGCGGCTCGACGGTCATCGTCAAGTCCGTGACCCCCAACGCCGAGTTCCTGCATCCAGGCAGCGGAAGTACGTCGGCCACCAGCATCCTGCTGCAAAACGCCGACTGACGCGGCGAGGCGACGCCCGGCGGCGGCGGGCTGCGTCCGGTGACGATCCCATGTCCGGCCCGGACCTGCCCTGGCCTCCAGGGGCGTCCGTACGCCTTCCATCCACTTTAAAACCATTTTCCGACCTGGCGCGGGATGTGCGGCACGGGAGCTAATGCATGGAAAAGGAAACGCTTCTTCTTGTCGACCTCCAAAACGACTATTTTCCCGGCGGGGCCTTCGAACTGGACGGCGCCGAGGCCGCCGGC
>NZ_JAZHDB010000149.1:0-16578 GCF_036584575.1 Desulfolutivibrio sp. | reverse complement strand
TAGGTCGGCGGGGGCGGCGGCGCGGCGTAGGGCATGCACCCGTAGGGACCATCCCAGAAATATCCCGGAGGGCAGGGCCCGAAGGCCTGGGCCTCGCCTGCGCCGCATGCGGCCGCTATGAAGCATCCCAGGCATGCAAGCGCCAAAGCGAATGATTTCATGGAGTTCTCCTTTTGTGGCGCGCACCGTTTGCGGGCCGCGCGCCAGGTGGCGATGTTCATAGCAAATCTTTTGCCAGCCAGCCAACATGCCGGGATCGCAGGCCTATTTTTTCTTCCCGGTGAGGCTTGGCGAGGGCCGGGTTCAAAAACGGCCCGCACATGGGCAAATACCGTCACCAGGCAAGACGGGTACGGACGGACCGTGCCGCCAGCCGTGCGGGGAAAGCGGCGTGGGGCATGGGGAACGGCGTACGCGGCAGCGGATACGGTGGCGCTACGGTGCGAACTGGGATAGGAGTTGGAAAAAAAGAAAGGCAGGTTGCTTATGAAAAAGGGTTTCTTCTCCCGGGTGATGGCCGCCGTGCTCGTCCTGGCCTTCGTCGCCCTGAGCATTGGCTGCGTTCCCCCTCAGTCCACCGACCGCTTCGACCCCAAGCGTCAGGCCCGGCAGGATGATCTGCTGCGTTGGATGCAGGATGACCACCGGAATTGAGTCCCAGGCCCCCGGGTGTACAAGAATCTGTACTTGGCCCGGACACCCCCGGCTTTGGGCCAAATTTTTTTACCGCCCAGGGGCCGTGTCGGGGCAGCGGATCGGCGAGAACTGTCGGGATAAAACGTAATGAATTGAATTGATGCGATTTTTATGAAAATCTAGGAGGGTTCCAGGGGTTGGCACGATAACTGCTTTTCATCTCTTATCCTTCCTCTGAAAGAAATTTCAAAGCGAAACGGCTCCTGGGTGGCTCCCAGGAGCCGTTTCGCATTTGTGGCGGAAAGCCGGGGCCGGTTCCTGCCCCGCCGCGTGGCCGCTCACGGGGGCCGTTGCCTGGAAAGACCCGCCAGGACAGGCTTTCCCCCTGCCGATGGCCGCTGCACGGTTCCGAGCCGGGGCGTTTGATCGCCCGTTTGATCTGTCGCCATGCGCCCCGGCTTCGCAGGGCAGGGGGGGGGGCGGGGGCGGCGGCCCAAGGCCGTTGCGCCCGGCGCGATGTCTAGTCCCCGCCTTTGGGCGAGGACGGAAACCCGGAATACAAAAATTTTTACCCTTTCGGGGCGGTTCCCGGGGTTGCCGGGCGGCTTGGGCGTCGGCAGTGTTTGCTACTATGCTGGTATTTCAGGATAAAAATATAAAAAATGGTCTTTCTCGGGTGTTGGCATGATCCCTGCTAAGAAGAAGTCATCCTTCCTCTGAAAGAAATTTCAAAGCGAAACGGTTCCCGGGTGGCTCCCAGGAGCCGTTTCGCATTTGTGCGTCCGGCGTTCCGGGAAAGGCGCGGGGCTTTCCGGCGTGGGCCTGGGGCATGGGGCCGGGGCGTGGCTCTGGGGCGTGGACGCACGGCAAGAGGGGCTGGAGCAAGGGGCAGGGGCGTGGCTCTGAAGCATGGCCCTGGAGCGTGGGGTTGGGGCCAGGACACATGCCAAGAGGGCGCCACCCGGGCCGGGCGGGGGGTCTCTCTCCGGCGGAGGTTATGCGCCAAAAGGAACCATCAGGCCGGGCCCGTGCGGGGCGGCCTGGAAAGGGGGGGATGTCGAATCAGCTCAACGGGTGACGGTCGTGGTGGTGACGGACGTGGTTTGCACGTTGCTTTGTTCCTCGGCGGCGCTGATGGCCTTGTAGGCCGCGTCGAGGCAAAGCGAAAAGTTTTTGTCGCAGGAGATCTGGCATTGCTGGCGTCGGATGAAATCGGAGGTGCTTTGGCAACCGAGGATGCAGCGGGTGGACTGGGTGTTGCAGTCGCAGATGGGACAACCGGAGTCTGCGGCCAGGGCCAGGGCCGGACACAGGGTCAGGCCGATGAGGGCAGCGAGGAGCGAGAGAGGGTGCTTCATGGAAAACCGTCCTTGGCAAGGCGGGAATTGGCGCGAACCGTCCATCTGGCGGGCACATTGTAGCAAACGGCGGCGTCCGTCAATACCTGCGCAATATGCTGATTTCATGGGTTATTTCTTGTTGTTCGCGGTTGTCCCGGAGGAGCGGGACACGCCGGTGTCCGTCCGGGTCTTCTGAGAGGCGGCTTCGGCGGCTCGGGGGGCCTGGGCCTTGTCGTTTGGCCGTTGCGAGTCTGGGGCCGACCGCGCTTCCCGGGAGGCGGCGTTTTGCGCCGCCAGGGCCTCGCCGTTGGCGGGGTCCGCCTCCAGGGCCAGCATCCACAGCCGTCCGGCCTTGGCCTCGTTGCCTTCGGCCTGGGCCGCCAGGGCCTCGTCGGCCAGACTGCGGGACAGGCAGAACCGGGCTTCTATGTAGGCCGGGTCCACGGCCATGGCCTGCCGCCAGGAGGCCTCGGCCAGATCGCGTTTTCCCTGGCGGTAGAAAAGCGTGCCCAGCCGGGTCAGGGCCGGGACGTCCGTGGGCCTGAGTTCCAGGGTCGTTTCCAACTCCAGGCGGGCGTTTTCCGGCAGCCCCAGGGCCGCGTAGGCCAGGGACAGCAGATAATGCAGGCCGGGGTCGTCCGCGTCGGCGGCCGAGGCCGCCGCGAACTGTTCCACGGCGGCGATCTGGTCCCCGGCGAGCATCAGGGCCACCCCTTGCCAGGCCGTGGCCTGGGCGTTGTCCGGGTCGGCGTCGAGCATGGCCTGGAAGCGGCGGGCCGCTTCGTCCTGGTCTCCCCGGCGCAGGGCCAGGATGCCCAGCCATTTGAGGGCGAACAGGTTTTCCGGGTCCACGGCCAGGGCATTTTGAAAGCGTTGCGTGGCGGCGTCCAGGTCGCCATTTTCCGCCAGGAGCACGCCCAGGCGGGCCAGGGCATAGTCGTTGGCCGGGTCTTTTTTCAGGACATCCTCGAAACCGCCGATGGCCCGGGCGTCCAGGCCGCGATAATAGGCGTCGGCGGCGAAAAAAAGCTCGTCTTCAAGGCTGGCCGCTCCGGCCGCAAACGGCCCGGCCATCCCGGCCATTCCGAAGACCAGCATGGCCGTCAGCAACATCCGCATCATGCGTTCCATGTCCGCCTTCTGGTCCGCCGCGTCCCGGGTGTCAAGCCTCTTTGCCCTGGCGCTTCCGGTCATGACGCGTTCCCCCACTGGCCCATACCTCCTTTTCCCTCCCTTCTCCTCCCTGCCCGACGTTTCCGGACGCCACCTCTCCCTCCTCTGGCCTGCCGCCACAAACTCATATATATCTTCTCCACGTTTCTTTCATCCCGCCGTCCGTCTTCCGGGCGCTGCCGCCGACGCAACGCGTCGGCGGGAGCGCCCGGCGACGGGGGGGCCGGGGGGAATGATTCCCCCCGGGCGGGGTACGGGGCGGCAGCCCCGATGGCCCCACGTCGGCTCACGGGGCGGCAGCCCCGATGGCCCTACGATTGCTCACGGGGCGGCAGCCCCGATCACTTCATCGCACACAAGGACACGCCATGGCTTCCGACATCGTACCTGTTCCCAAGGGATTTTCCTTCGCCGCGGTTGGCGCGGGATTCAAGTATTCCGGCCGCGACGATCTGATGCTCATCGTCAGCGAGACCGAGGCCTCGGCTGCCGGGGTGTTCACCCAGAACGCCTTCCAGGCCGCGCCGGTCACCGTGGCCCGCGCCAATATGGCCAAGACCGGCGGCCGGGCCCGGGCCATCCTGGTCAACGCCGGGCAGGCCAACGCCTGCACCGGAGACGAGGGCATTGAGGACTGCCGCCAGACCTTGAAGCTGGTGGCCGAGGGGCTGGGCATTGCGCCGCGTGAGGTGCTTCCGGCCTCGACGGGCGTCATCGGGCCGCGCATGGACCTGGACATCTGGAAGGCGGCCGTGCCGGATCTTTTGGACGGTCTGGGGCAGATCGGCCCATGCCGCGCGGCCCGGGCCATCATGACCACGGACACCTTCCCCAAACTGGCCTGGAGCTCGCTTGCCACGCCGTCCGGCGAGGTGCGGGTTTTGGGCATGGCCAAGGGCTCGGGCATGATCGCCCCGAACATGGCCACCATGATCGGCGTGCTTCTGTGCGACGCCGACGTGGGGTCGCTGTGGTGGCACGAGGCCGTGGCGGCCTGCGCCGATGCGAGCTTCAACTCCGTGACCGTGGACGGCGACACCAGCACCAACGACTGCGTGTTGGCCCTGTCCAACGGGGCGTCGCAGGTCAAGATAGACTCCGCCGAGGGCCGCCAGGAGCTTTTGGCGGTGATGATGGAGGTCTGCCAGGCCTTGGCCTACATGATCGTGCAGGACGCCGAAGGCGGCACCAAGATCATCCGCATCAAGGTCAAGGGTGCGGCGGACAACGCCCAGGCCGAGCTGGCGGCCCGGGCCGTGGGCAACTCGCCGCTGGTCAAGACGGCCATGTTCGGCGAGGACGCCAACTGGGGCCGCATCGTATGCGCCATCGGCAGAAGCGGTGCGACCTTCGAGCCCTCCCGGGTCAGCGTGACCGTGGGCGGCGTGCCGGTCTTCACCCGGGGCGTGCCTGCGGGCGGCGACCTGGACGGGCTTTTGGCCCCGCACATGCGCCGGGGCGAGATCCCTGTGGACATCGAGCTTGGCGACGGCCCGGGCCGGTATGTGCTTTTGGCCTCGGATTTGAGCTACGACTACGTGAAGATCAACGCGGACTACCGCTCGTGAAAAAGCCCGACGACACCGACGCGCAGGCCGCAGGTGACACCGAGGGGCAGGCCGCAGGCGGGACCGAGGGGCAGGCCGCCTTTGACATGACCGGCCGCGACCGGCTGACGCGGCTGGCCGATTTTTTGTTCGAGGTCGGCATGCTGCGCAAGACCCCGCGCACGGGCTACCAGTTTCTGGGCTCGGGCGCGGAGAACGTGGCCGAACACAGCTTCCGCACGGCGGTCATCGGCTATGTGCTGGCCGGGATGCGCGGCGCGGACCCGCTTAAGACCATGGCCCTGTGCCTGTTCCATGACCTGCACGAGGCGCGAACCGGCGACTTCAACTACGTCAACAAGCTCTACAATACCTGCGACGACAAGCGCGCCCTGACCGACGCCTTAACCGGCACGGGGCTGCGCGAAAACATCCTCGACGCCTGGGATGAACTGGAGTCGCGGGCCACGCCCGAATCCGTGCTGGCCCACGACGCGGACCAACTCGATCTCATCGTCAACCTCAAGGAAGAGCTGGACCTGGGCAACCGCTACGCCGCCAAGTGGCTCGACTGCTCGCTTGAGCGCTTAAAGACCGACGAGGCCAGGGCCCTGGCCAAGAGCGTCATGGAGACCGACCACACCGACTGGTGGTTTCAAGGCCCCGACAGGATGTGGTGGACCAAGAAAAACGGCAAGGAGTAGCCGGAATGCGTATCGGCGTGGTTTCGGACACCCACCTCTCGGCCCCGACGGACTGGCTGGAGTCGGCCTACGCGCACCATCTGGCCACGGCCGATGCGGTCATCCACTGCGGCGACATGACCGGGCGTTCAGCCTGGTCGTTTTTTTTGCAACATCCCTGTTTTTATTGCGTGCAGGGCAACATGGACGACTACCAACTGGCCGTGGACCTGCCGCCCCGGCTGGACCTGGAACTGGACGGGCTGCGTGTGGCGGTGTGCCACGGCTGGGGCTACAAGGCCGGGCTGTCGCGGCGCATCTACGAGGCCTTCGGGCCGGACTACGACATCATCTTTTTCGGACACACCCACGTCCGCGAGGACTCGCAGTACGGAAAGACGCGGTGCATCAATCCCGGCAGCCTGCGCGAGGGCAGCCTGGCCATCGTGACGCTGGACGCCGGGAAGATTTCGACGGAGTTCGTGTCGCTGTAATCGGGGCTGCCGCCCCGCCTGCGGCGTGGCCAATCGGGGCTGCCGCCCCGTACCCCGCCCGGGGGGAATGATTCCCCCCGGCCCCCCCCGCTAGCATCCCGCATACCATCAGAGTGGGAACCATCTGTGTCATGGAGTGGGTATGGATCGCCCAGGCCGGGCGACGGGTTTGCGCACGGGATGGCGGCAGCGCGAAGCGTTGCTGTCGCCCGACCGTGTCGCAGACCTCGAGCCCGGCCTGGGATCGTCCCTCCGCGTCCGGCCGATCCTTCCCCTTTTTCAGTGCTCGCCGCTGTAAGGCGCGCCCCCCAACAGTGAGCCCCCTGCCGCGTCGGCATGGCCTTTTTGCGGGCGAACACCGCAGCGGTCATGCCGCTGGTGATGCCGCGAAAGGCTCTCTCCTCCCCTGCTCGATTTTCCCTGCGCTCAGCATCTCCCTGATTTGAGGCGGCCGCCTTGATTTCGACAAGATCAGGCACGCATTCAACATGTTTTCATCGAAAGACAAGACGCATCCATTATTTGTTCAAGTAAACATGACGTGTGGCAACGGGAAGACCAAGGCAGCTCGCATGAAGAATGGAAATCCCGGAGTGAATCCAGGGGAAATGGTTCCATAAGAAGTTTCACAAAAACGTTTCGTGCGTTGGTGTCATCTTCGCGTGGTTGCGAAAAGGCGTTTTCGAGGCAACGAAACCGAAAGAATATGCATGTGCAACGTATCGTATTTCTCATGCGTGGTGCGTGATGGGACTTGCGAAGCACCGTGATGAGGAATACGGAGAGAGGTAACGCCAGGGTCTTGGTTTGAGACAGTGCGACGAGATGTCCCGGGGGAAGGAGAACCGCTTGTGAATAGTCTCTATTCTATAAAGAAAAGCAAATCGAGGGCCATTCTCGTCTCCCTCTTTTTTATAGCGATGGTTGCCGTGGCTGTTTATTATGTGGCTGAAGAATTGAGCAATCGCCAATCAGAGGATCGGATACGCGACGCAATGCTTGAGGTCAGGGCGTTTCATCATTACATCCAGAATGACATGCTTCCAAATTACTACAGATTGATGAATGAGGGAAGGCTGCCTCACGGGTTTTATGCGCCGGAACTTCTTTCCTCATCCTATATGGCCAGGACATTTCAGAAGTATTATAATAATGAAAGAGAGGCAATTGGATTGCCTCTCGTGCAGTATAAGCTTGCCGCAGAAGATCCGCGCAATCCACTCAACAAGGCGACCGAGAGTGAAATTGATCTTATTAAGTGGTTTAACGACGATCCGAAACGTGATCATCTTCGCATGATACAGGAGGAAGATGGCAGGAAATTTCTCGTCGTTGCCGTTCCTTTTTTGAAAAATGAGCGCAAGTGTCTTGTTTGCCACGGGAAAGTGTCGGATGCCCCGGAACAGTTGCAGCAGTTGTATCAATGGACAGGGGGTTTTGACAGACGCGTGGGCGAGATTTCGGCTGTGGAAATCATGAAAACGCCGATAAAATCACAATTCGGGATGCCGTTTTATGCTTCAATATCAGCCTTGCTTGTGTCGTCCATACTGGCGGCTGTGGTCATAGGCGGCTATTTATGCAGAATCCAGGTGAGAGTGGCGACGGGAAAACTTGAAAAGCAGCAGGAACAGCTCCTTGTCGCCAAGGAAAAAGCCGAATCCGCAAGTGTCGCCAAGTCAGAGTTTCTGGCGAACATGAGTCACGAAATACGGACGCCGATAAACGGCGTCCTGGGCATGCTGCAACTTCTCAAAGAGGCTGAGCCGAATAACGAGCAAATGGAATACATCCGCATTGCGATAAAATCCACGAACCGACTTACCCGGCTGTTGTCGGATATTCTGGATATTTCAAGAATCGAATCAGGAAAAATGCAGTTGCTCGAGGCAGATGTTGATATCAGAAAGATCAAGGAGTCCATCGAAGAGGTCTTTGCCGAGACCGCCAGGGAAAAGGGCGTGGACTTGACGTTCTCCTGGACGCAGAATTTCCCGGAGACGTTGCGGGGAGACGAAGTCAGGTTGCATCAAATTCTTTTCAACCTCGTTGGAAATGCCATAAAATTTACGGACAAAGGTTCGGTGTGCGTTTCTGCTTCCGTACTCCCCTTTTCGGCGCAAGCGGATATCCGCGTTTTGATCACGGTCGCCGATACGGGGATAGGCATTTCAGATGAAAATCTGAAAAACATCTTTGAACCATTCGTTCAGGTTGAGGGATCCTATACCAGGAGATTCCAGGGGGCCGGGCTGGGCCTTTCCATTGTGCGCAAGATCGTGGTTTTGATGGGGGGAACCCTCGCCATTGAAAGCGAATTGGGGAAAGGAACAACCGTCTATCTCTCTTTGCCCTTCACGTGCGGCCGTGAAAAAGCGGGCCGGGCCATTTCTGAGGAGGAAACAAACTCTTCGGGCATCGGGAAACAGTTGCAGATCCTTTTTGCGGAAGACGACCCCGTCAGTTCCATCGCGGGTAAACGGCTGCTCGAAAAGGCTGGGTATTGCGTCACCACCGCCAAGGATGGCCAGGAAGTTCTGGACCACCTGGCAGGGCACGACGTGGATCTGATTCTCATGGACATCCAGATGCCGGTCCTGGACGGCGTGGAGACGGCCAAGGCGATTCGGCAGGCATCACATCTTGGCGCAAAATCCAGGATTCCGATTATTGCCGTGACAGCCTACGCCATGACAGGGGACAGGGAGAAAATCCTTGCCTCCGGGATGAGTGATTACATTGCGAAACCGGTCGACAAGGCGAGGCTTGTCGAGGTCATAGAGCGGGTGATGAAAACGGAGGTGAAAGAAACCAGGAAGGGATAGGAGCGACAGCACCTGGCTGCCCCCATCCCCACACCGCGCAAACGGCGCCGACACATCCCGATCCTTCCGCCACGTCGGCAGCCGGACGAACGGAAGCGGGGCTGCCGCCCCGAACCCCGCCCGAGGGGAATGATTCCCCCCGATCCCACCCGCGGAGTGTGCGGATCACCGGATAGATGAGGGAGGAGAGCCGCGTCTCCCGGGCGTTGGTCACGGAAAACGGGATGTTGGAGAACTCGGATTCCTCCTTTGGAAAGAGTCTGGTTTTCGCAGTTGTGAAAAGAAACTGAAAACTCCCGTCAATTCCTGTACATTTTCTCTCGGTGCTTCAGTGCGATGCTCTCCGCCAATCCATCCAGCGCCGTCAGCGTGTCTTTTTTCGGCAGGCCTTTGCACAGCACAGGGTCCAGAAGTTCTACTTTGAGGTTTGGAATCATCCCGGCCAGGACATCGACGGTCTTGCCGCCCCACCCATAGGAACCAACGATGGACAAAAACTGGGCCTTGGGCCGAAGGGCATTGGCGAGAAATGCGGCATAGGCCGCCAAAGGATGAGGCCCTGCCAAGACGGTCGGCACACCGAGCACGATGCTCCCGGCATCGACCAAGGACATGGCCAACTTGCCGATATCTGTCACCGAAAGATTGAACAGCTCAACGCCGACATTGCGTTTGGAGAGAGCCGACGCCAGATGGTCAACCATAATGCGGGTGCTGCCGTGCATCGACACGAAAGGAAGGGTCACCAGGTTTCGGGGGGCAGCGGACACCCATTCTCGGTACGAATCCACAATCCACCCTGGCTGATCATATATCTGGCCATGGCTGGGAGCGATCATGCGGATGTCATACGTTGAGAGCTTGTCCAGATTTTTGGCGATAATGGAACGAAACGGCATCATGATTTCCGCGAAGTAGCGTTTTGCCGCTTCATGAACGCGGCACTGGTCAGTCACAATGAGATCGGCGCTGGCGATATGTGAGCCAAAAAAATCACAGCTGAAAAGGATTTTATCTTCAGCGAGATAGCTCGACATGGTCTCCGGCCAATGTACCCATGGCGTATGGATGAATGTGAGTGTCTTGTCGCCGAGGGAGAGGCTGTCTCCATCTGCGACAACGAGGAAAGCCTCTTCAGGGATCGGCATCAGATCCATGAGCATGCTTTTTGCCTTGGCGGTGACGATGACTTTGGCCTTGGGGAAGCGGGAGAGGATCAGGGGGATCGTCCCCGAATGATCTTGCTCGGCGTGGTGCGAAACAATATAGTCGATCTGTGAAACGCCATTGAGAGCGGAGAGAAGCGTATCGGAAAAATGGGGATCCACCGTGTCAAGTAACGCCGTTTTCTCTGACCCTCTCACAAGGTATGCGTTATAGCTCGTTCCGTCAGGCAACGGGACAAGGGAATCAAAAAGACGCCTGTCCCAATCAATGGCTCCAACCCATGCTACACGGTCAGTCATATCTTTCATTTGGAGCTCCCTGTCTTGTGTTCTCTATTGGAGACAACCTCCGGCCACATTCTTTTTGGTGACATCCCTGTCGGGAGATAACCATCTCAGCACACATTTCTGCATACGCCAGCACGTCCTTACCGCGTCTCCACGGCCTTTTTGCGGTCGTACACCGCCCGCACGCATCCCACCAGTTCGTCCAGGGGACAGGGCTTGAGCAGATAGTCCGCCGCGCCGCCAGCGATCATGTCGGCCGCGATATCCACCGAGGCGTGGCCCGTTAAAATCAGCACCTCCACGCCCGGGGCGATGGCCTTGATGCGCGGCAGCACCTCCTGGCCGCTTTCGCCCGGCATTTTCACATCCAAAAGCACCACGTCGAAGGGTTTTGCGGCCAGCAGGGCCAGGGCCTGCTCCCCTCCCGAGGCCGCCTCGGCGTACAGCCCCTGGGCCACCAAGAGCTTCACCAGCGTGGTCCGGAAGCGGTCTTCGTCATCGACAACCAGGACACGAATGGGGTCCGGCATATGTCGCTCCTTGTCGTTTGCGTCGTGTTCTCGAACATCACGTGAAAATGGAGTGAACCGTCTGGCGTTTCATGCTTTCTTCAGAAATCCGAGGGGATTCATGAAGGACGCAGCCCTAGCGGGGCAAGGTCACGGTGAACCTGGACCCCTTGCCCGCCTCGCTTTCCACCGTGATCGCGCCGCCGAGTCGGTCCACGATGCCGTGGCACATGGACAGCCCCAGGCCCGTGCCCACGCCGGGCGGTTTGGTGGTGAAAAACGGGTTGAAGATCTTGGACATGTTTTCCGGCGGGATGCCCACTCCCGTGTCGGCCACGGCGATGGCCACCCGGTTCGCCCCGTCCGGCCGGGTGGACACGGTGATTGCGCCCTGCCCCGGAATGGCCTGGAAGGCGTTCAACAGCAAATTCAGGATGACCTGCCGCAGAAGCGGCACGTCGGTCTCAATGGCCGCAAGCTCGGGGTCGTAGTCGCGCACGATGGCCACGCCCTGGAGCCTGGCCTCCTTTTCCACCAGAAGCACCATGTCCTCCATGATCTTTTCCAGGTGTTCCTGTTGCAGGATGGGCTCCATCTTGCGCGAAAAATTGAGCAGATTGTGGGTGATGGCCTTGCAGCGGTCCACCTGGCGCACGATCTCGGCCAGAGAGTCCCGAAGTTCCGCCATGTTTTCCGGCGTGACCTCGGGCAGGGTCATGAGGTGGGTCATCCAGTCCGATTCCTGGGCGATGATGGCCATGGGGTTGTTGATCTCGTGGGCGATGCCCGCCGACATCTCGCCGATGGCCGCCAGCTTCTGGGACTGGACGAGCTGGGCGTCCAGGGAGCACCGCTGCTGTTCCGAGGCCCTGATGCGCGAGGCCAGGGCCGCGGCGGACCAGGCCGTAAGGCTGGCGATGAAAAGGGCCAGGATCACGGCCAGGGGGATGGGCAGGACCATGGCCGACAGCACCGCCGCGGCCGTCAGTCCCGGCAGGCCGATCAGGTGGGGCCACAGGGGCCGGGTCTTCCCTGCAGGCGCGACTGCGGGTTCCCCGGCCGCCGCAGCCGGGTCACCGCGAGGCTTTTCGTCCTTCATTGAGCAGCTTTCTTTCGTGGGCCTTGCGTACCTTTTCCAGAAGCTCGTCGAAGTCCACGGGTTTTAAGACGTAGTCGTAAGCCCCAAGCGACATGCCGCGCATGCCCGACTCCACCGAGGCGTGCCCGGTGAGCATGATGACTTCCGTTAGCGGGTAGCGCTTTTTGATCTCTTTTAAGGTCTCGATGCCGTCCTTGCCGGGCATGCGCACGTCCATGATGACCACGTCGAAGGATTCGGCCTCCAGCAGCTTCAAGGCGGCGATGCCGCTTGGCGCGGCCGTGACCGGCATCTTGCGGAAGGTGAACCGCTTGACCATGGTTTCTATGAAATCCGGCTCGTCGTCCACGACGAGGATCCTGATGCTCATGTGCGACCTCGTTGCCCGGCCGGGCCAGCAACCCGTCTACGCGACGGGCAGGGTGATGGTGAAGGTGGCGCCCTTTCCTTCGGCGCTTTGCAGGACGATCTTGCCTCCGAGCTTTTCGACAATGCTGTAGCTGATGGTCAGGCCAAGGCCCGTGCCCTCGCCGACTTTTTTCGTGGTGAAAAAGGGATCGAAGATCTTGTCCGCGATTTCTTTGGGCATCCCCTTGCCCGTGTCCGCGATGGCGATGACCACGGCGCCTGCGTCCTTGTCGTGGCGGGTGGTCACGGTGATCACCCCGTCCTTGTCGATGGCGTCGATGGCGTTGTCCAAGATGTTCAAAAAGACCTGCTGCAACTGGGAGGCGTCGGACGTGATGCAGGGCAGGCTTTGGTCATAGTCGGTCATGATCTCGATGTTGCGGAACGAGGCCTCGTTTTCCAGAAAGGACTTGGTCTGGTCCATAAGGATGTTCACGTTGATGTCGTCGCGAAGCGGGTCCATGCGCCGGGCGAATCCCAGGAGCCGGTGGGTCACGTCCTTGGCCCGGCGCACGTGGAACTCGATTTTTTGGACGGCGTCCTCGTATTCCTTGAAATTGGGGCTGCCCTTGATGTCCTCTTCACTGAGGAGATCGCGCATCCACCCGGCCTTTTCCATGATGATGGCCAGGGGGTTGTTGACCTCATGGGCCACTCCGGCGGCCAGCTTGCCCAGGGCCGCCATCTTGCTCGACTGGGTGAGCGAGGCGTCCAGGGAGGCCTTTTCCCGCTCCGAGCGCACCAGTTGCCGGACCATGGAGTTGGAGATGAACACCGCGCCGCCGATGATGATCAGCGTGCCCCCGAAAAGGATGAAGATCAGGAGCCAGCGGGCTTGGTACAGCGGCATGAATTCTTCGCGAGGGTCGTCTTTTATGACCAGGAGCCAGTCTTTGTAGTCCAGCCAGGCCATGGCGTAGAGGCTGGTCTTGCCCTTGACCGCAAACTCCTCCACCCGGCTGCCGGAAAACTTGGCGAAGCGCGGGAATTCGATCTTTTCCAGGATGCAGTCGTCGAAGCGCGGCTTGGTCTGGAGCACGTTTTCGGAGGTCAAAAGGAAGGCGTCGCCGGATTTGCCCAGGTGGACGCTGCGCACCAACGTGTCGAAGATATCCGAGTCGATGGCCGCTCGAAGAATCCAGGAGCGGTCGCCCTCGCGCCGGGTCACGGCGATGATGAAGTGGGGGTATTTGCGGAAGCCCAGAAACACGTCGCTGACGAAAAGCCCCCGGGCCATGGCCATGTTGAACCAGGGTTCCTGACTGTAATTGACGTCTTTGAGGCGGTAGGGTCCGCAATAGGACACGGTCTTGCCGTCCTGGTCGATGACCTGGAGGTCGATGAAGGACTTGGAGTGGATCTGGAGGAAGGAGAAGACCTTTTCCAGATATTTTTCATCCGAAAGTTGATCGAAGCTTTGTGTGAAGGCCAGGGTGGTGAGCTGGGAGATGCGTTCGTTTAAAAACAGGTCGATGGTGTTTTTTTTGTTTTCCACCAGGGTCCGCAGGTTGCCGTAGACCTTGCTCACATAGACCGATTCGGTCTTGAGGTAGATGGTCACGCCAAGGGCCAGAAGCGGCACGAAGGAAAAGGCCAGGGTGGTGGCGATGATCTTGAGACGAAGCCGCTTGTAGTCGTCTTGCTGCATCATATTCGTTCACCCCCTGGGGGATGGCTCGGGCACGGCGAAAGCTGCCGCATGAGCCGGACCCGGCCAGGCCGTAAGCGCAGCCCGGCCCGGGGCGCGTGTCGCGCCCGTCTCCATGCTAAAGACTAGAGCGGATGGCGCTGAAAATCAAACATTTCCATGCCGTCCCGGCCCTGGCCCAAGCGACCGGATCAGACGGGGGTCAGGTCCGGGTGACGCGTCAGGAGGGTGAGGAACTGGGAGGTGCGTAGCGTCAGCCTGTCGTTCACCAGCCGGTACATGGCCAGCAGAAAGGGCACGCCAAAGGCCGGGGCGTCCTGGATGAGCCCCACCAGGGCCGCGCCGGGCACGGCCAGGGTGCGGCAGTCCCGGGCGGCCACCACGGTGTGGTCGTGGGCATCTCCCGGGGTCAGGGCTGAAAACCCGAAGCAGTAGCCGGGATTGAGCGACCCCAGGGACACGATGATGTCCGGGGGCAGGCGCACCTGCAAAAGCGCCTTGCCGTCCAAAAGCAGGGAGAAATGTTCGGCGGGCTTGCCCATTTCGTGGATGGTGTCGCCCGGGCCGAAGTCGCGCGGCACGGCCAGGGCCAGGAAGCGTTCCAGGAGCGGATCGGGGATGCCGGCCAGGATCTGGAAATTGACGAGATCGGGGGGCGTGGGCATGGGGCCTCCGGGAAAAGCGTTACAAAACCAGGATCAGGATCAGGCACAGGCCGAAAAGGGCCGCCGCCAGGGTGACGCCCACGGGAGGCGTCCAGGTCTGAGCGGCCAGGGCCGCGTCGTCGCGCAGGCGGTGGGCGTTTTTGCCCAAAAGCGGGAAAAAAAGCGTGACGACCAGGGCGGCGAGTTTTTGCGGACCCTGGGCGGTGAGGCGATTGAGGGCGGCTGCGGCCCGGGCGGCCATGTCCAGGGCGGCGGTATTGACGCTGCCGGTGACGGCGTCGGCCAGCCGGTACAGGAAACGGCCCCCGGTGCGGTAGAAGAAGTCCGTGTCCAGGGTGATGCCCGGCCTGCGGCGCAAAATCGGGACATACAGCGCGAAAAAAAGCCCGGCAAAGGCCAGAAGCTCAATCGTCGCCGTGACCCGGCCCGGCAGGTACGGGACGAACTCCGGGGCCGCAAAGGGCAACAGGGCGTACAGCGGCCAGGGATAGACCCCGATCCCCAGGCAGGCCAGGGAGGCCAGGCCCATGGCCATAAGCGCCGCTACCGGGGCCTCGCGTCGTGGGGAGGCCTTTGGCCTTGCCTCCGGCGCGCCCGGGGTCTGCCCGAAAAAGACGAAGTACGGCACAGCCAGCCCGGCATACAGGAGCGTCCCGGCCGAGGCCGCCTCCAAAAAAAGCCAGACCAGGGCCATGTGGGCCTCGGCCGTGGCCGCAATCAGCATGGGCTTGGACACGAAGCCGCAGGTTCCGGGCAGGGCGGACAGGGACATGGCCCCAACCACGGTCGCCGCAAAGGTCAGGGGCATGGCCGCAAAAAGTCCGCCCAGATCGGTGAGTTTCCGTTTGCCCGTGGCCGCAATCACCGACCCGGCGGACATGAACAGCAGGGATTTGTAGAGGATGTGGCAGAAGGCCAGGGCGCAGGCCCCGTTTAAGGCCTCGGGCGTGCCCACGCCGATCCCCACCAGCATGAACCCCACCTGGTTGGTGATGCTGTAGGACAAAAGGCGGCGCAGATCGTTTTCGCGCAGGGCGTAGATCAGGCCGTAGAGGATCATCAGGCACCCGGCGACAATGAGGATGTCGAAGCCCGGGAAGCCCCGGATGAGCACGTACACGGCGGTCTTGGTGGTGAAGGCCGACAGGAACACCCCGCCCGTGGGCGAGGACTCGGGATAGCTGTCGGGCAGCCAGGCCGAGAAGGGAAAGGCCGAGGCGTTGATCAAAAATCCGGCCAGGACCAGAAGCGGCCCTGGGCCGCCTTCGGCCAGAAGCGTGGCGGTGAAGGCCGTGGAGCCGGTTTTGGCCGCCAAGAGCACCAATCCCGCCAAGAAACACACCCCGCCGAAAAGATGCACCAGGGCGTAGCGATAGGCCGCGGCCCGGGACTTCTCCGTGCCCCCGGCCAGGATCACGAAGACCGCCGCCAGGGCCATGGCCTCCCAGAAGACGTAGAGCGTGACCATGTCCCCGGCGAACACCGCGCCAAGGGCCGACCCGGCATAGGCCAGGGTGGCCGCCCGCTCGGGCCCGCCCTGCCTGCCGAAGGCGAACAGGCAGGAAATGCTGGCGCTTATGGTGAAGATCCAGGCGAAGAGCACCGCCAGTTTGTCGGCCCGCAGAAACTCCAGGGCCATCCCGGCCGGGTGCAGGGACAGGACCGCGCCGCCGTCGCCGGGCAGAATCGACACGGCCCAGACCGAGGCCAGGGCGGCGGCCAGGGATGCCATGCCCCCGGCCTTTTTGCCGAGAAAGGCGGTGAGCACGGCCCCGGCGAAGAGGGGCAGGGCGGGATGCAGGCTAGCGGTCATAGACGTCTTCGCCTCGTCCGAGAAGCACCCCGGCCAGACCGGTCACGAGGACCAGGGCCGCACAGGCCAGAAATCCCACCAGGGCGTGGAACCCGAACAGGCCGTCGAAACCGAAATGGGCTGGGCCGTGGGCCAGAAGACTCGCGCCGAGGCTGGCCAGGCATAGGCCTGCGGTCAGGCGCAGGGCCAGACGCCTCCCGGTGGCGGGCGGGGGCGTGACCGCAGGGCGGGCGCGATGGAGGAGAAGCCCGCAAAGACGATGGAGTGCATGGCCCCCAGCCGGG
>NZ_JAZHDB010000148.1:0-3276 GCF_036584575.1 Desulfolutivibrio sp. | reverse complement strand
CTTTAAAAGGACCAAAGGATGGACAGAAGGTCACCTGGCGGATTCTCATTGATCAGGCGCGAGTCGTCGGCGCAGACCACGATGGCGGCCCCGGCCGCCTGGCAAAGCGCCGTGATGGCGGCGGCGTCCGTGGCGTAGCGGGCCTGGGCGAAGGCCTCGCCCGAGACGCAAAAAAACGTGCCCGCGCCGCAGTCGGCCACGGCGTTGGCGGAGGCGGCCACGTCGGCCCCGAAAAGGGCCGCGTCAAACCCCGCGCCAAGCCCCTGGGCCAGGGTTTGGGCGGCGGTCAGGGCCTCCAGCCCGGCCCGGGACAGGCTGCCGTCCGCTTCGGTATGGGCGAGAAAAAGAATCTTTTCCATGGCGTGTGTCTCCGACGGCCGGAAGCGGGAAACACCCCGCGTGGCCTTGCGAAAATCGTGTGTTGGGGCGTGAGCGCCGTCCGGATCAGCCGCGTATCCAGGCCACGATCTCCCGGGCGATGTCCTCGGCCGGGGTGTCCTTGACGATACGGGTTTCGCGGCGCTGCCTGGGCAACTCAACCGCAGCGAACGTCACGCCGTCCGCGCCGACCTTGGCCGGTTTGGCCTTTTGCAGGGCGGGCATGATAAAACGCATGTTCTGCATCCCCACCTGGGGGTTGTTGGGAGGTTCGGGAAGCTCTCCGGTGGCCCAGCCAAGGACCGCCGGAGCGCCCTGGCACACGGAAACCTGATAGGCCCCGCCCTCCACGCGCTCCATGATCGTGAGCGACCCGTCCGGGCCGACCGTCAGCCTGTCCACGCCCTGGAACTGCTCGACGACGCCCAGGCGCTCGCCCACCAGTTGCATGGTGGTCCCGGCGCCGCGCGAGGCCGACTGCCAGCCGCCGAAAAGAAGCAGTTTCGACGTGTCCAGCCCGGGGATGGCCTCAATGGCGCAGGCCAGGGCCTCGGCCGCCTCGGCCGACTCCGTGAAGCCCCCGGCCGGGCCGTCGCAGACCACCAGCTCAAACGGGGCCTTCTGGGCCACGGACATCATCACCTGCTGGAGCTTGGCCTTGGGCCCCAGGCTCACCAGCCACACCTTGCTGCCCGGCGCGTTTTTGGCCAGATGCGCGGCCTCGAACAGGGCGTGGGAGGCCCAGGGATCGAGGATGGCCGGCAGCATCATCTCGTTTTTGAGTCCCGGACCGGCCGGGGTGCTCACCGGTTCAAGGGTCTGGAGCGGATCGGGCACGATGCCGCCGCACACCACGATGTGAAAACCCGTGCTCATGACTTGTCTCCCTTGTTCGTCTGGCCGCCCCCCGCAGCCGTGTCGCACATCCCCGGACCGGTTGCCCGGGAGGAGGGCGTCACGGCGTTGGATCAGCCTAGTTTTCCACGGAATGCAGGCCGCCGGAACCGGCCGAAAACTCCACGTTGGTCTTTTCCGGATCGCGCGGATGGGGCTTGGAGCAGTTCCACAGGCAGGCCCCGCAATGCACGCATTTCTCCCGGTCGAAAAGGGGCGCCCCGCCCTCGGGATTGACCGTGATGGCCTGCCCGGAACAGGCCTCGATACAGACCTTTTCCCGGCAGGTGGCGCAGACGGCCGGGTCCGCGAAGACCACATGGTCGCCGTAGCCCGGGTTGGCCTGGACCTTGCCGCCAAGGAGCAGGGCGTCCTGATGCGACACCAGAAGCTGTCCGTCGTAGCCGATGGGCGGCCAGCCCGCCCGGTCCATGAGGGCGTCGTGCAGGGACAGCCCCTTTTTGGCGCACTCGGCCCGGATGGCCGCGATCTCGACCGTCGGGATGCGGTCCCTGAAATATCGCTCCACGCTGGGGATGCGCTCATGCACCCGGCGCGACACGCCCGGCCAATAGACCTTGCCCTTGGTGAATCCGGCCAGGCCCATGCCCATAAGCCCCTGCAAAAAGCCCTCGGTGAAGCCGTCGCGGGCCTTCTCGGCCACCTTGGCCTCGGCCTCGACCCACGAGGCCCGGCGTCTGGCCACATAGGCGGCCTGGAGATTCTCCCGGGTGTACGGCTTGCCCGCCTTGGCCAGCTCCAGCACGCCCTCGGCCAGCTGCACCCCCGTGGTCCAGGCCTCGTCCACCCCGGAGCCCGTGAGCACGTTGGTCGAGCCCGAACCCTCGCCGATGCGGGCATAGCCGTCGCCCACCAGATGCGGTTCGCCCCGTCGCCCGGATTCCTGGAGGCTCTTGGCCCCCCAGGAACGCAGCCTGCCGCCGTCCAGGTGCCGCCACAGATAGGGATGGCGCATCCAGTGCTGCATGTAGCGGTAGGCCGTGCGCACCGGGTTGTCGAACCAGGAGGGCACGAAGACGCCCAGCGAGGCCACCCGCTCGGGCAGGACGTACAGGAATCCGAAAATTTCCGGCTCGGGATAGCCGAAGGTGTGCAGCACCGTGCCCTCGGCCAGTTCGCAGGCCTCGGGTAGGTCCACCACCATCTTCATGCCCACGGCCCATTCCCGGCGATGATTCCCCGCAGGCATCCCAAAGGCGTCGTCGATGGCCCGGCCCACCGGCCCCACCGGCCCGTCGCCGACAACCGTCAACGCCGCGCGCACGTCCAGGCCCGGCATGAACCCGGCGTCGGGCGCGCCCGTTTTGTCCACGCCCTGGTCCGCCAGGCGCACGCCCACCACCGCGCCGTCCTCGATCAGCGGCCCGGCCACGGGCGTGGACGGCCAGATCTGGGCCAGTCCCGAACCCATGATCTCGGAACCCACCCACTGGTTGAACTGGCCAAGCGAAAAGGTGAACCCGTCATGCTTGGCCAGAAAGGGCGGAATATACGGCAACTCCACCGCCTCATGGGCATAGGGAATTCTTTTTCCCAGGCCCTTCGCGGCGGCCCGTATGGCCCGGTCCTTCAGGCGCATAATTTTCGATCTGCGGCTGACGCCGATCGGATCGAGCAGATACGCGACCTTTTCTTCCTTCACCCGCGTACACATGGGAACCGAGGCCGGATCAAAACCGGGAAACGAGGCCTTGATCCCCCTTCCCCGGGTCACCACCCCGGACACGCCAAAGCCGATATCATCGGCGCGCTCGTAACAGATGACCTGGGGCGGCAGACCGGGCATGGCCGCGCTCTCGACCACGGGCGCGCCCTCGCCATCGACAAGCCCCCGGCACAGCGTGGTCAGAAATCCGCCCATGGCCGGGCCGAACCCGACGCATACGATGTCCGCTTCCATCACCTGGCGTTCGACGTCCATAGGATGTGCCTCCGGCGGCCAGGGGGGAAACTTTTTTGAAAAAAAGTTTCCCCCCTGGACCC
>NZ_JAZHDB010000147.1:0-16991 GCF_036584575.1 Desulfolutivibrio sp. | reverse complement strand
GGCCCGGGCCCTCGATGGGCTCGATTTCGTCGTGGTGGCCGACGCCTTCATGACCTGAGGGGGCGCGACTGGCGCGGCCGCCTGTTCGGCTGCGGGCTGGGGTTTGGCCTCAGGTTTGGCTGGCGGCGGCGTACCCGATTTGCGGGCGGTCGTAAAAAACGCATATTCCTCACCGCTCAGCGCCCCGCCGCCGTCTTTGTCGTACAGGCGAAATTCCTCAACGGTCAGGTCCGGATAGGCGATGACGCCCTCCTCGAAAATGACCTTGCCATCCTTGTTCAGATCTGCCCGGCCAAAGGATTTTTTACTGTCGTCCTGGCCGCATCCCACCGTCAGCAGAGCCAGAAGCAGGGCTACGGGGATCATGATTTTGGTCATGTCGCACTCCTAGGTTTCCTTGATCTTGATGACCACAACGGTTTCATCGTCGCGGCGGGTCAGGCCGCACCGGTAGGCGGCCAGGTCGTCCATGACGGCATCGGCGATTTCCGAAGCCGTTCTGGCGCAACAGGTCCGCACCACCTTTTTGAGCCGATTTTTGCCATACATTTCTCCGGCAGGATCACGGGCCTCCCAGATGCCGTCCGTACCCAGCACCACCACGCAGCCCGCAGTCAGGGCCTGCATCCGGTCGCTGCAAAAGACCCACCCCTTGTCGATTCCCAGGGGAATGCCCTTGCCCCCAAGCTCCTGGAAGGCGTCTGCGGCCGGGTCGTAGATCAGGGCCGGATCATGCCCGGCCCGGGACCAGCGGATGTCCCTGGAGGTCACATCGACCTCCAGGGCGAATAGGGTCATGAACCGTCCGGTCATGCCCAGATCCTCCGACAGCAGGCGGTTGACGTCGCACAGGGCCTCGTCGACCCCGCCCGGGGCCAGGAGCCGAGCCCGCAAAAAGGCCCGGGCGCTGGCCATAAGGAGCGCCGCCGGGATGCCGTGGCCGCTGACGTCGCCCACCAGAACCACTAGGTGGGTGGGCGTGCCTGCCGCATCCCTGCGGACAATGAAGTCGTAATAGTCGCCACCGGTCTCGTCGCAGCAATGGTTCACCCCGGCCACATCCAGAACCTGGAACTCGGGGGTCCGCCTGGGAATGAATCCCTGTTGCACGTTGGCCGCCAGCTCCATGTCGAAATCCATGCGCTGTTTTTGGAGCATCTCGGCGTGCAGACGGGCATTGTCGATGGCCACGGCGGCCTGGTCGCAGATCAGGCTGAAGGTTTCCAGGTCCGTGGCGTCAAACGGCGTCCCATCCTCCTTGTTGATGAGCTGGGAGACGCCGATGACCCGGCCCCGCACCGCCAGGGGGACGGTGAGGATGGTTTTTGTGCGATAGCCCGTGCGCCGGTCCACCTCGGGGTTGAACCGCGCGTCGGCATAGGCGTCGGCGATAAGCAGCGATTTTCCATGCTCGCAGGCCCAGCCCGCCAACCCTTCGCCGCGCTTCAGGCGAAATCCCTGGCGCAAAAAGTCGCTCATGGGGCCCTGGGCCACCCGAAACACCAGCTCGCCCCGGCCCGGCCCGGGGGACTCGTCCACCAGAAGCAGGCTGCATGTCTCGGCCCCCACGGCCCGGCGCGAGGTGCTCATGATCCGCTCCAGCACCTCGGGGAGATCCAGGGTGGAATTGATGATGCCGCACAGGGCGAAACACTGCTTGAGCTTCTCCAGACGCCGCGTCAGGCGCAGGAGGTCGTCGGCCGCATTGGCGCAGATGTGAGGGGTAGCGGTCATGCGCACGTCCTGATGGATATTTGACGTGTGGTAATACAAATTGTCCTGTCAGGCAAACGGACCATGCAACAGATGGCCGCCCACCGGCAAGGATGGGCTGGCGCGGCTTTTGATGTGTCTGTGAGACTTCGGGCCAGGGCGCGAACCGCGTCAACGGGGATTGCGGCGGATGGACGTTAGGCGGCGGTCTGATCCAGCATGGCGATGGCGGAACTCTTCTCGTCCTGGAAGCGGGCCGTGACCGCCTCGCGGATGCGTCTGCCATGGCTGCCGAACTGCCGCTGCCGGATGGAATAAACTTCCTCGATGACCGCCTTGTCAAAATCCTGACCGGTCTTGGTGGTCTGGGCCGTCTCGATGGCCTTGCTGAAAATGCGTTCCGCCCCGCTTGGCCCATGCTGCACGGCGGTGCTCCACAACACCTCGCGCAGGGCGTGGGACCGGCTGTTCACATCCACCCCGGAGGTCAGGACGATGCTCTTGGCGGCCGGGGAATAGTTGTTGACCCGGATGAACTCGTGCTGCAGGGCCTCGAACCGCTTGGGATCCTCGGAGGCGATTTCCTTCCACTCCTCGGGCATGCTGCCGGTCTTGCCGCCGGTGTCGGAGGGCCCGGCGTTCTTTAGCCGGGTGGCGATGTCCGGGGCCTTGTCATCCAGAAATTTGATGAAATTCTCCATGGTCCCGGTCTTGGAGGCGATTTGGTACTGGCCGTAGGAGGTGCCGCCCTTTTTGTCGTAACCGATGCAATCAATGGCCCCGCCGGATTCGTAGCGGGAACTGAGGGCGCCTGCGGATCGCTCCAGGCTGGAGGCCAACACCGGCCCGGCAGCCTGGCCCTGCGTTTTGGACTCCGCCTGCATCCGTTGCTCAAGGCTGCTTTCGGCCTTGGCCGCGGCCATGAACAGCTCTTCCTCGCTCTGGGTGAAACCGGCATTCTCACCCTTGGCGGCCCGGGACAGGTGACCGAGATCGTCCGGATGTCTGGCCCCGGAATTCACCACCATGCGCACGGCGTTTTTCACCACGCTGCGGCGCACCTCGCTCGATCCGGCGGAGTCCGTCGCGGACTGGGCCGCGGCCTGGGCCGCAGCCTGCACCGAAGTCGGGGTGGTGTCGGCAATTTTTGCCAGGGTGTGCAGGGCATTGTATTTGAGCATGTTCATCCCGCCCAGGCCATCCCCGAAGGACTCCTCTCCGCCAAGGCCGGAAAGCCCCGCGCCAAGCCCGGACATTCCAAGCACCGCATCATCCGTGGACGCGCCCTCCCCCAGCCCGAGCCCGGACAAATCCTGCATCAAGGCCTTTCCGGCAAAGGCCTCCCCGGCCCCAAGCACCTGGCCGTCAATGCCCAGACGGCTGGCCAGCATGGTCCGAAACTTCAAAGGATCGCTTGCCGAGGAGGTTCCCAGCCCGGCCATGGCCCCGTCCAGATCCTGGCGGGCGCGCATGAGGGTGAGTTGGGAGAGGTCTATCGACATGTTCGGCGGTCCTGTTTTTCCTGGTCTGGTGCTCTCGGGGCAGTTGAAGCAAGCCGCGTGCCAACATCCATAGGCCAATTGAGGCTTCCAGACCTGCCGCACAAGGCGTAGACACGATCAGGGAGGATACCGGCCCATGAAGCCAAGCCACCGCTTTTTCCAGAATGTCCAGTGCGAGTATTTCCCCTGCCATCAGGGGCTTGATCCCGCCGAATTCAACTGTCTGTTCTGCTTCTGTCCCCTGTATTTCCTCCCGGACTGCGGCGGACATTTCATCCTTCGCAGCGGCATCAAGGACTGCACCACCTGCACCCGCCCCCATCGCCCAGGCGGCTACGACGAGATCATCGCCCGCCTGCGCCAGGAGGCGGACCGGGCGCGCGCGGCCCAAGCGCCCGCCACGACCCCGCAGCGCCCATAAAAAAACATCGCGCGGCCGGACGAACCGACCGCGCGATGACTGTCATACCATGGGCCAAAAAGCCCGCTAGAAAAGCCGGATGACCGGCCCCGCGTGGGGAACCGGGATGCGGCCTACCACTTGTCGGTAGCGAAAGCATCGCTGCCGAAGCCGAAGTCGGCCGACGGCTCGCCGCCCACATCGGGGGTGCCGGTGCCGCCAGCCGCAGCCGGGGCCGCGCCGCCGCCAGACACGGTGACCACGCCGTGCTTTTTCACGTCTTCGATCATTTTCAAAAGTTCGTCGACCTTGCCGATGTATTCCACAACTTTGGCCTCGGAAGCCACGATGACCTTGTCGCCGGCGCTCTGCAGGGAGGCCTCCAGGGACTTGACCTTGGTCTCGGCGGCCTTCATGCGGGTGTCGGTGTCTTTGAGGATGGCGGTCTTCTCAGCCAGTTCCTTCTCGACCTTCTCAAGCTTGGCGGCCTGCTCACAGATGGTCTTCTTGTCGGCGGCCAGCTTGGCGAACAGCGCGCCCACCTCGGCGGTGACGTCCGGGGGCAGGATGGCCACGGACACGTTCTGTCCCTGGGCGGACAGGTCGCCGCTGGTCATCTTCACCAGTTCGGGGTGCTGCTCGTAGATCCAGGCCTTGGCCAGGGCGGCCGCGAAGGGGGCCAGTTCCTCGTCGATCTCGGACTGGGTCATATAGCCCACCAGTTCCACGACGCCCTTTTTGTTGCCTTCCTTATCCACACCTTTCAGATACGACACGAACGTGTTCATGGGGAACACTTTGCGAGCTTCAGCCATGGTATCATCCTCCTTTCATTAAACCATGAAAATTTTTTCTTCTTCGCGGGCCAGGGGCAGACGACCGACCTGATGGGCATACACCAATGCCGTGGTGCGATAGACCAAGTGCCCGAGCTTGGACCAGGGCAGGTAGGCGAACAGCATGAACACGGCCACGAGGTGCAGATAATAGACCGGATAGGCAAGGGTCGCCACACCGGACAAGCGGAACAGTTCCGAACCGATGCCCGTCAAGGCCACGGCCCAGATGACGCCAAGCAAGTACCAGTCGTAGTACGACGACGTGGATTTCGAGGAATCGGCATTGAGGCGACGCCGCGTCAGGTAGGTCAGGCCCACCAGGAGCAGCACCGCGCCCACGTTGGCCAGAAGCTTCACCGGGCTCCACAGGGGCATGGGGGTGTGGCCGATGGGGGCGATGAACGTCAGCACCTTGCCGCCCCAGTGCCCGGCCGCCACCACGCCGGTGACGATGGCCAGGGCCACAAAGCCGTAAAACAGGCTCAGGTGGCCTTTGAAACGCTCGGTATTGTCGTTGCCGCACTCGTTCCACTTCACGTGGGTGGCGATTTCACCCAAAAGCACGGCCTTGACGGATTCGATCAGCGTCGGTTTGACCCGCTGCTTCCCGATGACCAGGGTCTTGGGCAGGGCCTTGTCAAAGGACTTCCACAGGGTGACCGCGCCCCGAAAGAAGGTGAAGGCCACGAACAGGGCCAGAAGCGTAAACGGCGGGTCGATGTAGTAGTCGCCGTAGAAGACCTTGCCGTAGACGATCTCGCCCTCGGGGATGGTCAGACCGGTGCTGATGTACCAAATAAGAAGGAACAGCACGGCCGGGATGGCGATGAGAATGGGCAGATACTTGCTCGAACTCATCCATTCGCCCACGATGGAGGGCTTGACCAGCTTGCGATACGTCATGTTGCGCAACGCGCTGATCAGGTCGCCGGGGCGCGCCCCGCGCGGACACAATTCCGAGCAGGTCTGGCAGTTGTGGCACAGCCAGATGTCGATATCGCCCTCAAAGCGGTCCTTGAGGCCCCACTGGGCCCAGACCATCTCCTTGCGGGGAAAGGGATTCTCAGGCGGCGCCAGGGGGCAGGCCACGCTGCACGTGGCGCACTGATAGCACTTTTTGAGGGATTCCCCGCCGACGGCCTGCAATTCCTTGACGAACTGCAGATCGGGTTGGATTTTTGCAACTTGCGACATTGTCCCCTCCTAGTATCCTTTGAACGGGTTCGGCCCAATTTTCAGGACCATCTCGATAAATGAATCGATCATGTCCGGGACCTTGTCGTACTCGTCGATGGACACCTGGTATTGCTCCACGCGCTCGGGCTCCACGCCCAGGCGCTTGAGCGACTCCGCGATGTTTTCCTTGCGGCGGTTGCAGATCTCCGAACCCTTGACGAAGTGGCACTGATAGTCGTCGCCGTATTTGCACCCAAGCATCATCACCCCGTCAATGCCTTTGGACATGGCGTCGGCCACCCAGATGGCGTTGACCGAACCCAGGCAGCGCACCGGGATGATGCGCACGAAGGGACTCCAATGCTTGCCGCGCAGCGCCGCCATGTCCAGGGCCGGATAGGCGTCGTTTTCGCAGGCCAGGATCAGCACCCGGGGTCCGCCCTCGTCGATCTTGGGCGGGATGTCCATTTCGCGGATCATGGAGCCGATCATGTCGACATTGTAGTTGTCAAAGGAGATGACCCGCTCCGGACACGCGCCCATACAGGTGCCGCAGCGGCGGCAGCGCGTGGGGTTGGGCTTGGGCGTTCCCTTTTCATCGTCGTCCAGGGCCCCGAAGGGACATTCCTCGGTGCAGCGCTTGCACTGGGTGCAGCGCACGAAGTTGAACACCGGGAAGGACCGGTCCCCCGAGCGCGGATGCACGGACACGCCCCGGTTGGACGAGGTGATGCACTGGATGGCCTTTAAGACCGCCCCGTCGGCGTCGTCCTTGGCCTGGGCCATGGTCATGGGCTGGCGCACGCACCCGGCCGCGTAGATGCCCGTACGGCGGGTCTCGTAGGGGAAGCAGATGTAGTTCGAATCGGCGTAGCCGTCGAACAGGTCCAGGTCCGGGAAGGCCGGTCCCTGGCGGTACACCAGGTTGATGGTGGGGTCGGTGGCCGTGGCCGGAACCAGGCCCGTGGGCAAAACCACCAGATCGGCGGTGAATTCCGCCTCGGCCCCGAGCAGGGTTCCCGTGGCGCTGACCGTCAGCATCCCGCCGGGAGCCTCCTTGACGCCGGTGATCGTGCCCTTGGTGAGCATCACCCCGGGCTTGTCCTGGGCGGCGCGGTAGTAGCGCTCGTTGATGCCCGGAACCATCATGGAGTCGTAGACGATCATGGCCACGGAACCGGGCAGCATCTCATCCACGTATCCAGCCTGCTTAAGCGCCACCAGGCTGGTCAACTCGGAACTGTAAATGAGGTGCTTGGCGGTTTTGACTTCCATGAAGTTGGTCTTGGCCTCGGCCTCTTCAGGCGCTGCGGCGGCGGCCGGAGCGGCGGGAGCGGCCTCGCCTTCGGCCGGGGCCTCGGGCTCGGGGGCAGGGATCTCTTTGATCAGAGCGGCCACGTCAACGGCGAAAAGGACGCTGCCCGGGGCCTTGCCGTCCGAGGGGCGCTTGATGCCGCCGTTTTTGGCCATGGCCTCGAACTCGACCGTGGTGATGACGTTTTTATAGGTCCCGTAGCCGAAGGGCTTCAGATACTCGGTATCCTGGGGAGACCAACCGGCGGCCAGGACCACGGCCCCGATGGGCTCCGAGGTCTCGCCGCCCGGGCCGGTCAAAATGGCCGTGTAGTTGCCGGGCGCGCCCTGGAGCTCTTTGAGGGTGGTCCCGGTTTTGACCTTGATCTTGGCGTTGCCCGTGACCTCGGCGATGATCTTCTCGATGCCGATGGCGTGCGCCTCGGTGTACGGATAGGCCATGGGGAAGGTTTTGTATTGTTTGGCGGCCTTTCCGCCCAGGACGTCGGTCTTTTCCAGAAGCACCACGTCAAAGCCGCCCTTGACGGCGGATAGGGCTGCATTCAAGCCGGTGAAGCCGCCGCCGATGACCAGGATGGTCTTGACGGATTCGGCCATTTCCGGATCGGGGATCTTCATCTTGGTGAGCTTCATCACCCCCATCTTGATGTAGTCCTTGGCCACCATCTTGAGCAGATCCGGGGCGGGCTCGTCTTTGCCAAGGGTGCTGCCGTCCGGGTTCTTGTAGGCCAACACCCCGAACTCGCGCAGATTCACGCGATCAACAAGCACCTTGTCCCCGAAATCGAACACGTCCCAGTCCACGCGGGGGGAGGTGCCGCACAATAAGACGGCGTCGATGCTGCCGGCCTCGATATCGCTTTTGATGTCGGCCACGGCGGCGGGGCTCGAAAGACGCTTGTGGGTCTTGATGACCGGACACGTGCCGCCGAGCTTTTCCTTGACGAAGGCGGCCAGCTCTCCCGCGTCCAGATGCGGGGCGATGCTGGACTCATCTATATACACACCGATTTTTTCGGCCATCGCCTTCTACCTCCCTCTCACCGTTTGAATCGCTTTCATGGCCGCGCCGGTCGCGGATTGGGCCGATTTCATGACATCAAGCGGCGTCTTGGCGCATCCGGCGGCGAATATGCCTTTCTCCTCACCGCCCACGATGAATCCCATCTCGTCAAGGGCCACGTCCACCGGCAGTTTCTGTCCGGCCAGGCTCGGCTGCATGCCCGTGGCCAGAACCGCCATCTCGAAACGGTTCTCGGACTTGATGCCGGTCACCGCGTCTTCCACGGTGAGCAGCACGTCGCCGGTCCCGGAATCCTCGGCCACTGCCGCGACCTTGCCCTTGACCGTGGCGATCTTGTCATCGGCCAGGATCTTTTTGGCGAAGTTCTCGTAGCGCCCGGGGGTGCGCAGATCAATGTAATAGATGGTGATGCGCGCGTTCGGATACTGCTCGCGAACATAGGCGGCCTGCTTGAGGGAGGCCATGCAGCAGATGTAGGAACAGTAGTTCAAGTGATTCTCGTCGCGGGAGCCGGCGCACTGCACGAAGGCGATGGAGCGCGGGGTGCGGCCGTCGGAGGGGCGCACGATGCAGCCGCCCGTGGGACCGCTGGGCGAGGCCAGGCGTTCGAGCTGCATGTTGGACACGCAGTTGGCGATGCTCCCGGCGCCCAGGTTGGTCAGGCGGGTGACGTCGTAAGGCTTCCAGCCGGTGGCGTAGATGATGCTGCCGACCTTGACCGTCACTTCCTTGGGGGCGTCGCCCATGTTGATGATGTCGGTTCCGGCCAGGGAGGCCAGATCTTCTTTCGAACAGTTGTCCTTGTCCAGGACGTAGCGATTGGGGAAGGCGAAGGGCACGTCCATGTACAGGGCCTTGCGGCTGCCCATGCCCAGTTCGAATTCGCTCGGCACGTCCTTGGAAAGCGCCTCGGCCGTATCGGACAGATCCAGACTGCCGGGCTCCACATAGCGGGGCCGAATGCTTATGGTCACATCGTAATCGCCGGGCTTGCCGGTGACCTTGGTCACCTCGGCCATGGTGAAAAACTTGACGTTCTTGTTGTTTTTGATGCGCTGGAACTGGATCTCCAGTCCGCAGGACGGGGGGCACAGTTTTGGAAAATACTTGTTGAGCTGCATTACCCGGCCGCCCAAGAAAGGATTTTTCTCGACAATGAACACTTCGTGGCCGACTTCAGCGGCTTCCAATGCGGCGGTGATCCCGCTGAAGCCGCCGCCGACGACGAGTATCGCGCTGCTCGACATCGCAACCTCCCGGCAGTGGTTATAGCCCGCATGCAAACGGCCTGATCCGCGACGATAGACCCCGCGGACGGCTCGGTCAACGGCCCGGTCGGTCGTCCCGGATAAGACCGTTAAAAAACGGCCGCGGGCAGAACGCCCGCGGCCGTCATGCGCATCTTTAGTCCGGAATGATCTGGTGATAGGTCTTCTTGAAGACCTTGGTTTCCTTGGTCTCCGGATCGTACACGGAGTTGACGAAGCACTTCCACTTGCTGTCGTCCAGGCCCAGGAAGTCGCCGCGATAGTAGAAGCCCGGGTAGCGGGTTTCTTCGCGGAACATGATGTGGGTCATGTGCAGACGGACGGTCCACAGGCGGTGGTACTGCTCCCAGCAGCGCATCAATTCGTGCAGGTCGCGGGCGGCCAGCTTCTGGCTGTCCTCTTCCAGCATCTGCAGCAACTTGAAGCCGGTGTCCAGCAGGGTCTTGGACGTGGTGTACAGGGTGGCGCAGCCTCCGCCGTACTCGTCCGTGCACTTCACCAGGCGCATCATGAAGTTGTGCGGGCTGATGTAGTTGGGGTTGACGATGGGATCCGTCGAAGCGGCCTTGCCTTCCTGGAAGGTGTGCCACGGCTGGTAGATTTCCTTGGCCAGCTCGGCGGCGCTCTGCTTCAGGGCGGGCTTGAAGTCCTTGTGGTCCACCACCCAGCGCACCATCTGCTTGCCGACGATGCGGCCTTCAGCGTGGGAGCCGGAGGAGAACTTGTGGCCGGAGGCGCCAACGCCGTCAGCGCAGGTCCACAGGCCGTTGACCGTGGTCATGCGGTTGTAGACTTTGCCGTTGTCGGCCTTGACTTTGTAGTCGTCGGGAACCCACTTCTCGTCGGGGCCGGAGACCCAGATGCCGCAGCAGCCGGAGTGGGAGCCGAGCAGGTACGGCTCGGTGGGCATGATCTCGGAGCCGCTGACTTCGGGCTCGATGTTCATGCAGGCCCACAGGTTGGCCTGGCCGACGCACATGTCGAGGAAGTCTTCCCAAGCCTCGGCTTCCAGGTGCTTCTGCTGCTCGGGGCTGAGCTTGGCGAAGGTGGTCTGCAGCGCGGTGGCGGTGTCCATGTAGATGGGGCCGCGACCTTCGCGCATTTCGCGAAGCATCATGTGGTTACGCAGACAGGTCGGGATGACGTGACCCTTGGCGTAGCCGCGATCCTCGTAGGGCTTGAGCATGGCGCGGTTGGTGACGCAGTAGTCTTCACCCTTGGCGTTGGTGGCTTTGGCCTTGAACAGCAGGAACCAGGCGCCGACCGGGCCGTAACCGTCCTTGAAACGAGCCGGGACGAAACGGTTTTCCATCATGGTCATCTCGGCGCCGACCTGAGCGCACATGGTGTAGGTGGAACCGGAGTTCCACACCGGGTACCAGGCGCGACCCATGCCTTCACCAGTGGACCGGGGGCGGTACACGTTGACCGCGCCGCCGCAGGCCACGACCATGGCGTTGGTCTTGAACACGTACACTTTGTTTTCGCGGGTGGAGAAGCCCACGGCGCCGGCGATGCGGTTCTTCTCGTTGGCGTCCAAAAGCAGCTTCACGACGAACACGCGCTCGAGGTAGCGATCCTGGCCCAGGGCGTTTTTCGCCGCCTCGGCCACGATGCACTTGTAGGACTCACCGTTGATCATGATCTGCCAACGGCCGGAGCGGACAGGGGCCGCGCCGGTGCGCAGAGACACGCCTTTGGCCTTGGCCGCAGCGCCGTCCAGGTTGTGGTCGCCTTCTTTCACCCAGCAAGGCAGGCCCCACTCTTCGAACAGGTGGACGGAGTCGTCCACGTGACGGCCCAGGTCGAAGATCAGATCTTCGCGCACGAGGCCCATCAGGTCGGTGCGGACCATGCGGACGTAGTCGTCAACCGGGTTCTCGCCGACATAGGTATTGATGGCGGACAGGCCCTGGGCCACAGCGCCGGAGCGCTCAAGCGAAGCCTTGTCCAGCAGCATGATCTTGATCCCGCCGATCTTGTCGGCCCAACGGCATGCCTCGTAAGCGGTGCCGCAGGTGCCCATGCCGCCGCCGACCATAAGGATGTCGACGTCTTTTTCGATCAGTTCCGGCTCGGCAAGGGCGATACCTTTGGGCTCTTCCTTAACGGGAATGGTAGGCATAGGATGTCTCCTCCTATTATATTCTTGTAGTGCAAAGATTACTTGCAAAAACCGTCAAGCCAGCACTGCACGGTATCGGAATCGGTCACCGAGAAGGCCTTCATCAGGACTTCCTTGGGCTCGATCAGCTTGGTCTCGGTGAACAGCAACTCGTCTTCCAGGTTGACGCCTTCGGGCTTGCCTTCATAGGGCTTGATGGAGCCTTCCGGGGTGGTCCGGATGGGGAATTTGTACCGCTTGATGTTGCCATTGCGGAACTTGATGGTCCACATGATGGAGTCGGCCGAGCGCATGGGGATCGAGGTGCCGCCCATGGGCGCGAAGTCGGCGTAGGGACGGGCGCCGATGGCGCCCTGGGGGCAGATCTTCACGCAGGAGTAGCACTCCCAGCAAGCCGACGGTTCCTGGTTGTAAGCCTTCATTTCCTGGGGATCGAGGATCATCAGGTCATTGGGGCAAATGTACATGCACGCGGTTTTTTCACCGCCTTTGCATCCGTCACACTTGCTCGGATCAACAAAGGTAGGCATAGTCGTCCTCCACTTTTTGGTTGTTGATTGCTGCCTGTGCCAATTCCACCGTATAGCAATACGTCGGGTGATTTCACGCGGCCTTGAACGTGCGACCGCCGGGAAGGATTCCTCCCCGGCGTCTTTCGCCGCTCCGCGCGCCGACGCCCCTTGCCGACGGCCCGAACGCCTTCCACCTGGGCCGGGAATTGCGCGCCTTTTTGTCA
The DNA here is from genome assembly GCF_036584575.1 of Desulfolutivibrio sp. Lineage (NCBI taxonomy): Bacteria > Pseudomonadati > Thermodesulfobacteriota > Desulfovibrionia > Desulfovibrionales > Desulfovibrionaceae > Desulfolutivibrio > Desulfolutivibrio sp. The sequence continues at coordinate 4,894 of NZ_JAZHDB010000147.1, read as the reverse complement.
TTATGGGCGACAACAACTCCCCAGAATAGCAGACTATTTAGCCTTAACGCGGAAAGCTTGTGAGGAATTTAACAAGCTCGACGGGCCACGTCAAGCGAAGAAATGTTTTTTTTGGTTCCCCGCGTGATTCCCCGCGCCGCGCCTGGATTTGCGGCTGGCCACGAGGACTCCCGGGGCCGAATGAGGGAAGAGGCACGGGCAATTCCGACGTCTTCGCCACAGGTGACGTGCGGTGTCGGATTTCATCAAGCCTCTTAGATGACTCGACGCGCCGCAGCAAGCCCTATTTTCAATATTTTTATCTCCTCGTGGCTTCTCTTGTCGCCAACCCCCACGAACACCGTGAAAAAAATCTTGACACCACAAACCCCTTGCGACTATTCATGCCCATGCGTCACCACAACCTCATCCCCGCCACCGGTTTTTATTTTTGGTACTGGTTTAGCCACGCCCGTGGTCTGGGGAGGGGTGCGGTGTAACCAAAACCGCACACAAAGCCTCTCCAAGGGCCGCGGGCGTCACGAAACGCCGGCGGCTCTTTTTTTTGGCCGTCGGCTTCCCGGTCCCCCACGACCCGCCGAGAGGCCAAACAGCAAAACCGCAAGGGGGTTGGCCATGCTTTTGGGGAAAGCCGTACGACTTGAGCGTATCTTGAATCGCAACACCCACCGCACCATCATCGTCCCCATGGACCACGGCGTCACCGTGGGCCCCATCGACGGCTTGATCGACATGCGCGAGGCCGTCAACCAGGTGGCCGAGGGCGGGGCCAACGCCGTGCTCATGCACAAGGGCCTGCCCCGCTGCTCCCATCGGGGTCGCGGCCGCGACGTGGGGCTGATCATCCACCTCTCCGCCTCGACCACCCTGTCGCCCTACCCCAACGCCAAGATCTTGGTGGCCACGGTGGAAGACGCCCTGAAACTCGGGGCCGACGGCGTGTCCCTGCATGTGAACCTGGGCGACGAGACCGAGCGGCACATGCTCGAACATTTCGGCGAGGTCACCTCCAAGGCCGCCGAATGGGGCATGCCGGTCCTGGCCATGGTCTACGCCCGGGGGCCCAAGGTCAAAAACGAATACGACCCCGAGATCGTGCGCCACTGCGCCCGGGTGGGCACGGAACTCGGCGCGGACGTGGTCAAGGTGCCCTACACCGGCGACGTGGACAGCTTCGCCCGGGTGGCCGAGGCCTGCTGCATCCCCGTGGTCATCGCCGGCGGCCCCAAAATGGATAACGACCGCGACCTGATCCAGATGGCCCACGACTCGGTCCAGGCCGGGGGGGCGGGCCTGTCCATCGGCAGAAACATCTTCCAGCACCGCCAACCGGCGCGCATCGTCCAGGCCCTGCACGGCATCGTCCAGCGCAACTGGGACGTGGACCAGGCCATGGAACTTCTGGCCGACAACGCATGAGGACGTCATGAGCAAGGAAATCTGGGCGAAAGCCGTTCCCTTCGACAAAAAGTTCGTCACCCTGGCCCTGGAGTCCGGCGTGGACGCCATCCTGGCCGATGACGCCGACGTGGAAAAAATCCAGGCCTTGGGCCGGGTGCGGGTGGTTCCCCTGTCCGGGGTGGCCGTCACGGCCGTGGCCTCCAAGGCCGACGAGGAAGAGGCCGTGCGGCTTGTGCAAAAGGGCGAAACCGTCTTTTTGGCGCGCGGCTGCGAGATCATCCCCGTGGAAAACATCCTGGCCCAGGGCACGGGCGTCGGCATGGAGGCCGCAAGCCTGGCCGAGGCCAAACTCGCCGCAGGCATCCTGGAGCGCGGCGTGGACCGCATCCTGGTCCTCCCCGAGGCGGCGGCCGACCTGAAACAAATCGTGGCCGAACTCAAAATCAGCCAGGGGACCATCGGCCTCTCCCCGGCCGTGGTCACCGAGATCACCCCCGTGGGGCTGGGGCACCGGGTCTGCGTGGACACCATCTCCATGCTGCGCACCGGCCAGGGCATGCTGGTCGGCAACTCCAGCGCCTTTACCTTCCTGGTCCACGCCGAAACCGAGTCCAACCCCTACGTGGCCGCCCGGCCCTTCCGGATCAACGCCGGGGCCGTGCATGCCTACGCCGCCATGCCCGGGGACAAGACCCGCTACCTGGAGGAACTGGCCGCAGGCGACGAGGTGCTCATCGTCTCGGCCACGGGCGAAACCTCCCTGGCCGTGGTGGGCCGGGTCAAGGTGGAGGTGCGGCCCATGCTGCTCGTGGCCGCCAGAATCGGCGACGCCGAAGGCAAGCTCTTTTTGCAAAACGCCGAGACCATCCGCCTGGTGCGCGCCGACGGCTCGCCCGTGAGCGTGGTCGCGCTGCGCGTGGGCGACGAGATTTTGTGCCGCACGGACGTGGCCGGACGCCATTTCGGCATGCGCATCGCCGAAGACATCAAGGAGGGCTGAGCCATGGCCGCCAAAAAGCCCTCACCCGCCACCCCTGCCGCCACCTCCCCCGAGGCCCTGGAAGGGTTCCTGGCCGGGGTGCGCCGGGAGATCGACGACATCGACGACCATATCCTGGCCCTTCTCAACCGCCGGGCCGCCGCCAGCATCGAGGTCGGGAAGCGCAAGGACGGCACGCAGCAGGCCGTCTACAAGCCCTTCCGCGAAAAAGAGGTCTTAAAGCGTCTGGCCGCCGGAAATCCGGGCCCCCTGCCCGCCGAGCACCTGCGCATCATCTACCGGGAGATCCTGTCCTCCTCCCGCCGCCTGCAACGCCCGGAAAAAGTCGTCTTCCTCGGTCCCGAAGGCACGTTCTCCCACTTCGCGGCCATGGCCACCCTGGGCCGGGCCGGGGACTTCGAGCCCAAGCCGTCCATCGACGACGTGTTCGCCGCCGTGGCCTCCCGCGAGGCGGACCTGGGGCTCGTTCCCCTGGAAAACTCCCTGCAAGGCACCGTGGGACAAAGCCTGGACCTCTTTATGCGCCACGACGTCTTCGTCCAGGCCGAGGTCTACTGCAAGATCAGCCATTCGCTGCTCTCCAAGGCCACGGAGCTGGCCCGCATAAAGACCGTCTATTCCCACCCCCAACCCCTGGCCCAGTGCGCCGGTTGGCTGCGGGCCAACCTGCCGGGGGCCAAGATCATCCCCACCGAAAGCACCGCCGCCGCCGCCCTGCGTATCCTCAAAACGCCCTCGGCCGCCGCCATCGGACACAGCCGCCTGGGGGAGATGCACAACTTAAACGTCCTGGCCAGCCACATCGAAGACCTGCCCGACAACTGGACCCGGTTCCTGATCATCGGCCCCAGCGACACCAAGCAGGAAAACCGGGACAAGACCTCCATCCTGTTCAACCTCCCGGACAAGCCCGGCTCCCTGCATACGGTGCTGGAAAAACTGGCCGGTCGCGACATCAACATCACCAAGCTGGAATCGCGGCCGTTTCGGGGCGAAAAATGGAAATACGTGTTTTTCGCCGACCTGCAGTGCGACTTAAGCCGCGCCGAATACGCCAAACTCCTGGACGACCTGCGCGCCTGCACCCATAGCCTGCGCATCCTGGGCTGCTACCCGGCCGGGCCGCATATCGACGTGTCCGGGAAAATGGAGGTCATCGAGGAATGAACGCGCTACGGCACCGGGGAGGAGGCGCCGCCTCCTCCCCGGACCCCACCACCGCCGGGGGGAATGATTCCCCCCGGACCCCCCCGACAGGGGGCCGACAAAAGTTTTTGAAAGAGGGTCCAGGGAGAAAACTTTTTTCAAAAAGTTTTCTCCCTGGCCGCCGGAGGCCATCATGAGTTGTGTCTCTCCCGTCGTCATCACCGCCCCGGCCTCCAAGTCCGTGTCGCACCGGTTGCTCATCTGCGCCGCGCTGGCCGAGGGCGACTCGCGGGTCACGGGCGTCCTGGAGAGCCAGGATCTGGAACGCACCCGGGCCTGCCTTGCGGCCATGGGGGCCGTCATCGAAGGCAAGGGCGGCGACTATGCGGTACGCGGCGTGGCCGGGGTTCCCCGGGGCGGCGACACGTCGCCCGCCGTCCTGGACGTGGGCGAATCCGGCACCACCTGCCGCCTGATCGTGGCCGTGGCCGCCGCCGGGCAGGGGCTTTTCACCGTATCCGGCCGGGGCCGCATGCATGAGCGGCCCATCGGCGAGCTGACCCGGGCGCTGACAGGGCTCGGGGCGCGGGTGGACTTTCCCGGCAAACCCGACTGCCCGCCGCTGGCCATCACGGCCACGGGACTTTCCGGCGGCGAGGTCGGGATCACCCTGGAGGAAAGCAGCCAGTATCTCTCGGGGCTGCTCCTGGCCTCGCCCCTGGCCTCGGGGCCATTGACCATCCTGGTCACGGGCGAAAAGGCCGTGTCCTGGCCCTATGTGGCCGTGACGCTCACCGCCATGCGGGACTGCGGCGTCCCCGTGACCGTCGAGACCAAGCGCGGCGAAGCCTGGGTCGTCACCGATCCGGCCAGCATCACCAAGGCCGAGCCCGGGCATTTACGTTTCCTGTGCCGCCCGGGGCGCTACCTGCCCGGCAGCCGCCAGGTGGAGGGCGACTGGTCCAACGCCTCCTATTTCCTGGCCGCAGGCGCGCTCGGCTCGCGGCCGGTGCGGGTCGAAAACCTGCGCCGCGACTCGGCCCAGGGCGACACGGCCATGGTGGACATCCTTGGCCGCATGGAGGCGCGCTTCACCCAGGACATCGACTCGGTCACGGTCTTCCCCTCCCCCCTTTCCGGCATCACCGTGGACATGGGGCATTGTCCCGATCTCGTGCCCACCATCGCCGCCACGGCCGCCATGGCCGTGGGAACCACGACCATCCGCAATGTGGCGCATCTGCGCCTCAAGGAATCGGATCGGCTGGCGGCCCTGGCCGACAACCTGACCCGGGCCGGAGCCAGGGCGACGGTTCTCCCCGACGGACTGCGCATCGAGCCGGGGCT
>NZ_JAZHDB010000146.1:0-3269 GCF_036584575.1 Desulfolutivibrio sp. | reverse complement strand
ACTACACCACCAGCCCCTTTTGCATCACCATGGCGCTTTTAAACGCCAAGCGCGGCAACCTGGAAAACGGCCTCATCTTCGCCGGCGAAAATGCCTGGCGCGTGACCGGCCTGACCTCCGTCGCCGAACTCATCGCCGAGCTCGTCCAAGGCTACGACGCCACCTTCGCCTCCTAAACGGCGTCGGGGCTGCCGCCCCGCCAGGCCGTCGGGGCTGCCGCCCCGAACCCCGCCCGGGGGAAATCATTTCCCCCGGACCCCCTGATATCGTTGGCGTTTCCGGAGCGGCAAAGCCGCTCCGGGCACGCCAACGAAAGTCAGGTTGGCCGGAGAGAATGCCCTCTCCCGAACGCGGACGCGAAGCGCGCCGAAGTTTTTCGAAAGGGGGTCCAGGGGGGAAACCTTTTTTCAAAAAGGTTTCCCCCCTGGCCGCCGGAGGCCTTCCTACCGGCCCAGGCCGCGCAGGCGCAATCCGGCCAGCCGGATGAACCCCGTGGCGTCGGCCTGGTTGTAGACCTCGTCTTCCTCGAAGGTCGCCAGGTTGGCGTTATACAGCGACAGGGGCGACTTGCGTCCCAGGGGGACGACGTTACCCTTGTAGAGCTTGAGGCGCACCGTGCCGGTGACGCGCTCCTGGGCCTGGTCCATGAGGGCCTGGAGAGCCTTGCGCTCTGGCGAGAACCAGTAGCCGTAATAGACCATCTCGGCGTAGCGCGGGATGAGCTGGTCGCGCATGTGCAAGACCTCGCGGTCCATGCAGATGCCTTCCAGGTCGCGGTGCGCGGCGTGCAGGATGGTGCAGCCCGGGGTCTCGTAGACCCCGCGCGACTTCATGCCCACGTAGCGGTTCTCCACCATGTCCAGGCGGCCGATGCCGTGGACACCGCCCAGGGTGTTGAGCTTTTTTATGAGCGCAGCAGGGGACAGGCGCTCACCGTTGACGGCCACGGGGTCGCCCTTCTCGAAGTCGATGGTGATGATCTCGGGTTTGTCCGGTGCCTTCTCAATGGGCGCGCACAAAAGGTGGCTGCCGGGGCCGGGCTCGTTCCAGGGATCTTCCAATTCCTGGCCCTCGAAGCTTAGGTGCATGAGGTTGCGGTCCATGCTGTAGGACGGGCCTTTGTCCGAGGGCACGGGGATGCCGTTTTCTTTGGCGAAGTTGATGAGGTCGGTGCGGGACCGGAAGTCCCATTCCCGCCAGGGCGCGATGACCGTAAGGCGCGGTTCCAGGACGTTGGCCGTGAGCTCGAAGCGCACCTGGTCGTTGCCCTTGCCCGTGGCCCCGTGGGCGATGGCCGTGGCGCCTTCGGAGCGGGCGATGTCCACCTGGGCCTTGGCGATGAGCGGCCGGGCGATGGAGGTGCCCAGCAGATAGCGGCCCTCGTAGACGGCGCAGGCCCGGAGCATGGGGAAGATGAAGTCTGCGGCGAACTCCTCGCGCAGGTCGAGGATGAAGGCCTTGGAGGCGCCGGTGCGCAGGGCCTTTTCCTCCAGGCCGTCGAGCTCCTCTTCCTGGCCCAGGTCGGCGGTAAGGGTGATAACCTCGCAGTCGTAGGTCTTTTTGATCCACTTGAGGATGACCGAGGTGTCCAGGCCGCCGGAATAGGCCAGGACCACTTTTTTTACGTCGCTCATGTCGGTGTCGTCCGTGTGCTTGGTGTTACGTTAATCGGCCCTGGCCCCGGAATCGAAGACCCATTCCAGGATGGCCTTTTGCATGTGCAGCCGGTTTTCGGCCTGGTCCCAAAGCAGGGAACGCGGGCCCTCCATGACCTCGTCGGTGATCTCCTCGCCCCGGTGGGCGGGCAGGCAGTGCAAGGCCATGCAGCCCGGCGCGGCGCGGGAAAGCAGTTTCTCGTTCACCTGGAAGGGGGAAAAGACCTTGGCCCGGGCCTCCTGTTCGGCCTCCTGGCCCATGGAGGCCCACACGTCAGTATAGACGTAGTTGGCCCCTTCCACGCCGGAAACCGGATCGTGGGTCAAGCGGACCTTGGCCCCCAGCGACAGGGCATGTTCCAGGATACGCGGGTTGGGCGCGTACTGTTCCGGGGTGGCCAGGGTCAGTTCAATGGGGAAATGCACGGCGGCGTTGATCCAGGAATGGGCCATGTTGTTGCCGTCGCCCACATAGGCCACGCGCACGCCGGTCAGATCCGAGGCATGTTCCCGGATAGTCAGGATGTCGCTTAAGACCTGGCAGGGATGGTAGTCGTCGGACAGGGCGTTGACGACCGGCACGGCGCTATGGGCGGCCAGCTCTTTGAGCTTGTCGTGGCCGAAGGTGCGCACCACCATGCCGTCCACATACCGGGACAGGACACGGGCGGTGTCGCGCACGGGTTCGTGGCGGCCAAGCTGGGAATCCTGACTGGTCATGAAGATGGCCCTGCCGCCCAGGTGGGCGATGGCCACCTCGAAGGACACCCGGGTGCGGGTGGAGGCCTTTTCAAAAACCAGGGCGATGCTTTTCCCGGCCAGAAGGTCGCTGCGATAGTCCTCAGCCTTCATGTCGGCGGCTTTGGCGAGCACCTTCCAGGCGTCGGCGCAGGTCATATCCAGAATGGTGAGAAAATGTGGGGCCATAATCGGGTCTCCCGCTGTTGGATTCGCGCGGTGAAAACAAAAAGAAACATCATATGCGGAGGAAGCGGCGAATGTAAAGGGCCTAGGCGGCCTGAAGACCCTGCCGACCGCGACGCCCCTTCGTTGACCGTCTTTGGGGGGTGATGCTAGCCTTGTTCCGGCGAAATAATCCAAAACAGGGCGCTGTCGCCTGGACTATCCCCGCTCGCCCGCTTCAAGGAGGAACGCCATGACACGCCGCGCGTTTTTCTCTTTTCCTATTCTTGCCGCGCTGTGCATCCTGTCCGCCCTGCACGGCTGCGTGGTGTACGTGCCGCAAAGCCGCTACGACCCGGCCCCGCCGCCGCAGGTCATCGTCGCGCCCCTGCCCTGCCCGGCCGGATACGGCTGGTCGCCGGGATACGGCTGCGTGCCGGTTCCCGCGCCGTCCCCGGCCTACGCCCCGGTCATCACCCGGGTCAAGGCGGCGACGCTCAATCTGCGGGCCTGCCCGGGCACGTCCTGCGCGGTGACCGCCACTCTCGTCCAGGGCGAAGAGGTCCAGGTGCTGGGCTACGGCGACGGCTGGACACGGGTGTTCGTCCCGGCCCGGGCCCTGGAAGGCTGGGTCTCCGGCCGCCATCTCTCGGATTATTAGACAGCAGCCTCCGGCGGCCAGGGGGGAACCTTTTTTGAAAAAAAGGTTCC
>NZ_JAZHDB010000145.1:0-16950 GCF_036584575.1 Desulfolutivibrio sp. | reverse complement strand
CGCTGACCGTGGACCCGCACAGCGCCGGGGCCGACCCGGGACCGGCCTGCTACGGCCGGGGCGAGGGCCTCACCGTCACCGACGCCAATCTGGTCCTGGGCCGCATCGTGCCCGAGTGTTTCCTTGGCGGCCGCATGCCCCTTTTTCCGCAGCGGGCCGAAAAGCGTCTGGCCGCCATGGCCGCCGCCCGGGGCATGACCGGGGAGGAACTGGCCGAGGGCATCGTGGCCGTGGCCGAGGCGGCCATGGAGCGGGCCATCCGGGTCATTTCGGTGGAGCGCGGGCATGATCCGGCGGAGTTCACGCTTTTGTGCTTCGGCGGGGCAGGGGGGCTGCATGCCGTGTCCCTGGCCCGGTCCCTGGGCATGAGTCGTGTGGTCGTGCCGCCGCAGCCCGGGCTTTTTTCGGCCCTGGGGATGCTTTTTGCGGACATCGCCCGGGATTTCTCGGCCACGGTCATGCTGGACCAGGATCAGGCCGCAGCCGACCTCCTGGAGGCCCGGTTTGCGGAACTTTCAGCCTGCGGGATGCGTGAACTGGAAAAGGAAGGCGTCGCGCCCGGGGATGTGGCGCTTTTTCGCGCCGTGGACATGCGCTACCGGGGGCAGTCCTTTGAACTGACCGTGCCCTACGGCCCGGACCTGATCGCCGCCTTCCACGCCCTGCACGAGAAGACCTACGGCTACAAGACCCCGGACAGACCCGTGCAACTGGTCACCCTGCGGCTGCGGGCCACGGGGCGCACGGCCAAGCCCGGGCTCCCCCGGGACGATGCGCTGCCCGGGCTGGGGCAGGAAGCGCCGTGCGCCGGACGCCGCCGCCTTATCCACCAGGGGCGGCCTGTTTCGGCCGGGTTCTACGTCCGGGAGCGGCTTCTGCCCGGCCATGCCTGTGCGGGACCGGCGGTTGTGGCCGAGGATTCCGCCACCACCTATGTGCCTCCCGGGGCCGCCCTGCGGGTGGACGCCCTGGGAAGTCTCGTCATCGACACGGGGGCCTGACCATGACCGATGCCCGCGACCTGCTTGTGCTCGACGTGTTCCGCAACCGCTTCGCCGCCGTGGCTGAGGAGATGGGCGTGACGCTCATGCGAACGGCCTATTCCCCCAACATCAAGGAACGCCGGGACTATTCCTGCGCCGTGTTCGACGCCGCCGGGGACATGGTGGCCCAGGCCGCGCACATCCCCGTGCATCTGGGGGCCATGCCGCTGTCGGTTGCGGCCGTTTTGGCCGAAAAGACCTTTGCCCCCGGCGACATGGTCATGGTCAACGACCCCTTCCGGGGCGGCACGCACCTGCCGGACATAACCCTTGTGGCCCCGGTCTTCGCGGACGGCGGCAGGCCGGTCTTCTACGTCGCCAACCGGGCCCACCACAGCGACGTGGGCGGCATGGCCGCCGGGTCCATGCCGCTTTCCACCTCGCTTTTCCAGGAGGGCGTGGTCATTCCGCCCCTGACCGTGGTCCGGGGCGGGGAGCTTGACCGGCAGCTCATGGACTTTTTTCTGGCCAACGTGCGCACGCCGGTTGAGCGCGAGGGCGATTTCGCGGCCCAGATCATGGCCAACCTGACCGGCGCGAAACGGCTTTCGGAGATGATCGTCAAATTCGGCCGCGAGAGGACGGCGCAGCAGGCGGCGCGGCTTTTGGATCATGCCGAGACCCTGGCCCGGGCGGCCATCCACAACGTGCCGGACGGCGTCTACGAGGCTAAGGATATGCTCGACGACGACGGCGCGGGCACGGCGGACATTGCCGTGCGCCTGCGCCTGACCGTGCGCGGCGATACGATGGCGTTCGATTTCAGCGCATCGGACCCCCAGGCCGTGGGCTGCGTCAATGCCACCCGGGCCATTGCCGTGTCGTGCGTGTTGTACGCCGTGCGCTGCCTTGTGGCCCGGGACGTGCCGGTCAACGCCGGGCTTTCCCGGCCCATCCGCATCGTCACCCGGCCGGGCAGCGTGGTGGACGCCCTGTTTCCGGCGGCCGTGGCCGGGGGCAACGTGGAGACCTCGCAGCGGTTGGTGGACGTGCTGTTTCTGGCCCTGAGCCGGGCCTTGCCGGGGAACGTCCCGGCGGCGTCCCAGGGCACCATGAATAACGTGGCCATGGGGGGTGTCGATGCGCGTACCGGCGCGGCCTTCGCGTACTATGAAACCCTGGCCGGGGGCATGGGGGCGGGCGCGGCCGGGCCGGGGGAGAGCGCGGTGCATAGCCACATGACCAATACGCTCAATACGCCGGTCGAGGCGCTGGAATACGCCTATCCGCTGCTGGTGCGGGAATATGGGCTGCGCCGTGGCTCGGGCGGGGAGGGGGCGCATCGCGGCGGCGAGGGCCTCACGCGGGAAGTGGAATTTTTGGGGCCGACCGAGGTGACGGTGCTGTCTGACCGGCGGGTGCATGCGCCGTATGGGTTATCCGGCGGCGCGCCCGGGGCCACGGGGCGAAATGTGCTGATTACGGGTGGCGTGGAGCGCGAACTGCCCGGCAAGTGCCACTTTGCGGCCGGGAAGGGGGACAGGTTGCGGGTGGAGACGCCCGGCGGCGGGGGGTATGGGGAAAAACATTACTTAGTATATTCTGAGAAAGAACTGTCACGCTGTGATTAGTTAAGGGATATCTTTGCTCGGAGGAAATTCTTTGAAATAAAATTGTTGGAATTTTTCAAATTTAGAGAGAGCTTCTGGAAGACTTGGGAATAGTCTGGAATCATAGTACAAATTCAAAATTATCGCATCACTTGTCATGATTTTTAAGGCGGTAAACATATATAACATTATTTCGTCAATATGCGATGATTTAAAAGGAACAATAACGCTTGAGTTGTCCTTTGTAACTAAATGTAGTCTTTCAAGGGCTCGAAGGTTGTTGTGAACATGTAGTGATAATGGCCTGTACAATGTATTATATAATGGGGTTAGTCCGATAGAATCAAATTTTTTTTCAATATTAGATTTATGTTTTTTAAGATCATCGAGGAGTGTTTTTAATTTAGATTTTTGTATGTTATGCGTATCATGGTCGATGTAATCGGCGTATTCATCGATTTCTTCAAGGGATATTAAGAGTTGTAATGTTCTATTGCACGCCTCGTAGTCAATTTGTTTTGTCCTGTTGATGTCTTTTGTCAAATTTATAAATTGAATATGAGCCTCAATGAGAATTCTAAGTAAAGGTTGGATTGCGCAGTCTATTGAATTTGAAACATTATTTAAAATTGCGTCTGATAACGCGATAATCCTTGTAAATAATATTAATAAATATTTGTCAATTTTTATGTGCTCTGGCGTGATATAGAATGTGCAGTCTTTTAATATGTAGCCAAGTGCATCCTCGTATGACTTTATAGCTTGTTTTATCGTGTGATTATTTTTATCTGGCATGGTTGTGTTGTTATCGATGATGATTTTTGTTTAAATTGCATGAGGATAAAGTGGTTATTGATGGGATATTGGCCTTTCAAGAGTTTAGTGTTAAAATAAATTATGATTTAAAATATCACACCCCAAATCATCTTCGTCGCCGTGCCGATGAGAAACACGGCAAAAATCTTCTTCAGCACCGGCACGGGCAGCTTATGCGCCAACTTGGCCCCAAACGGCGCGGTCAGCATGCTGAACACCGCAATCCCGATCAGCGCCGGGATGGAGACGTACCCAATCGACGGCGAGGGCAGCCCCGCCACGGACCAGCCATTGACGATATACCCCACGGTCCCGGCCACGGCGATGGGAAACCCGATCGCCGCCGAGGTGCCGATGGCGTGATGCATGGGCAGATTGCACCAGGTCATAAACGGCACCGACAGCGTGCCGCCGCCGATCCCCACCAGGCTTGAGATGACGCCGATAAAGCCCCCCATGCCGACCATGCCCGCTGCGCCGGGCAGGGTGCGCGACGGCTTGGGCTTGAAGTTTAAAAGCATCTGGATGGCGACGTAATAGAGGAAGCAGGCGAAAAAGGCCGTCAAAAACGTGCCCGACAGGGCGGCGGCCAGATAGGTGCCGCCGAAGGTGCCGATGAGGATGCCGGGCGTGATGGCCTTGACGATGTCCCAATGCACCGCGCCCCGGCGATGGTGCGCCTGAAAGCTGGAGATGGAGGTGAACATGATGCTGGCAAGCGAGGTGCCAAGCGCCATCTTCATGACGAATTCCGGCGGAAACCCCTGCAACGTGAACAGAAACACCAACACCGGCACCACCACGATGCCGCCGCCAACGCCCAGAAGTCCCGCGATGACCCCGGCCAGCGCGCCGAAGAGGGGATAGAGAACCCAGGAAATCATGACGAACGTCCTTTTCGCGCCTGTGCGGCGAGTGTCTGCGGCGGCCGACCCCATGCCGGTGCAGCCGGACAAGGGGTGGGGTAAAATGTTTCGCTTTGGGCGTCAACAGCCCGTTTTTTCGGGCGAATTCCGGATTATGCGAGGCGGCAGGGGGAAATGCGAAAAAAATCATAAGATATTTCAGTGGGATTCGATGGTATTGCGGTCCCGGGTCTTCCCTTTTTACAGATCGTCCCTTATTATCCTTCATTTGCTTTCATGGAATCGCCAAAAACCGCTGCCGGGCATCGGCTGCGGCTTCCGTGCACGCCAACCGCCGGACAGGGCCCAGGCCCCGATCCGGACGGAAACATCAGGAGGATCGTCTTGGAATATAACGTCATCGTCGTCTCCCCCGTGAAGACCAAAGTCGAGGTCAAGGTTCCGGCCGAAGAGGCCAACGCCGCCCTGACCGCCACCGTGGCCATCTACCGCCATAAGGCGGATTTCAAGGGCTTCCGCAAGGGCAAGGCGCCGTCCTCCGTGGTGGAGTCGCGGTTCCGCAAGGAGATCGTGGGCGAGGCCACCAACGAGCTGTTGAACGTGCACATCAACGAGATCATGGCCGAACTCAAGAAGTCCCCGCTCTCGCGCATCGACGTGGACACGGTGGAACTGGTCAAGGACCAGCCCGTGGACTACACCTTCGAGTTCGAGCACGCCCCGGCCTTCGAGCTGCCCACCTACATGGGGCTTGATGTGGAGGAGGAAGAGGTGGTGGTGTCCGAAAAGGACATCGCGGCCGTCATCGACCGCATCCGGGGGAACCTGGCCGATCTCATCCCCCTGGCCGAGAACCGTCCGGCCAAGGACGGCGAGGTGGTGTCCTTAAGCTTCGAGGCCTTCGAGGACGGCGTGTCCGTCCCGGGCGTCAAGGCCGAGAATTTCCAGCTCACCCTGGGCGAGGCCCAGGCCCTGCCGGAGTTCGAGGCCCTGGTGAAGACCGTGCCGTCGGGCGGCCAGGGCGAAGGGCAGATGACCTTCCCGGCGGATTTCATCAATCAGACCCTGGCGGGCAAGACCGTGACCATGAAGGTCGCCGTGCACGTCATCAAGGAAAAGCTGCTGCCGCCCTTGGACGACGCCATGGCCCAGAAGGCCGGGCATTTCGAGAGCCTGGCGCGCATGCGCGAGGCCATCACCCTGTCCTACCAGAAGTCGCGCCAGGATCTGCACAAGGCGGCGGCCCAGAAAAAGCTTTTGGACGGCATCTTGGAGAAGCTGGACTTCCCGTTGCCCGAGTCCCTGGTGGAGACCCACCTGGGGCAACTCATCGACGACTTCGTGGAGCGCCTGGAGCGGCGCGGCAAGAGCCTGGAATCCACGGGCAAGACCCTGGAGGGGCTGCGCACGGAATTTCGGGAGCAGGCCGAGAGCATCGCCCGGACCCAGATTTTCCTCATGAACGTGGCCGAGAAGGAAGGGCTTGAGGTCGAGCCGAAGGAGATGGATCTGTACTTCAACCAGCTTTCCCAGAAGACCAACCAGGACGTGCTGACGCTCAAGCAGTACTATGAGCAGAACAACCTGGTCATCCCGGTGCGGGACAAGCTTTTGGCGGACAAGGCCGTGGAGCTGATCTACAGCAAGGCCAACGTCAAAAAAGTGCCTGCCGTCGAGACCGCCGAGCCCGCCGGGGAAGCCGTGCAGGCGGAATCCGGGGAATAGGAACACGGCATTTTGCACATTTGTAGGCCCGGTTTTTGCAATCGTTTTCACGGCAAGGCGTCCGGTACGGGCCCCGGCTTGTTTTTCACGTTTACGAAGGATACATGATCATCATGTCCACCATACCTATCGTCATCGAGACCACGGGGCGCACCGAGCGGGCCTACGACATCTATTCCCGCCTGCTGCGGGACCGGATCATCCTTTTAGGCAGCGCCATCGACGACCATGTGGCCAACCTGGTCTGCGCCCAGCTCCTTTTCCTGGAGTCCGAGGATCCGGAAAAACCCATCAACCTGTACATCAATTCCCCGGGCGGCTCCGTGACCGCGGGCATGGCCATCTACGACACCATGCAATATGTGCTGCCGCCCGTGTCCACCCTGTGCATGGGGCAGGCCGCCAGCATGGGGGCCTTTCTCTTGTGCGCCGGGGCCCCGGGTCTGCGCTACGCCCTGCCCAACAGCCGCATCCTCATCCACCAGCCCATGGGCGGCTACCAGGGACAGGCCACGGACATCGACATCCACGCCCGCGAGATCATCCGTATGCGTGAGCATTTAAACGAACTCATGGCCCGGCATACCGGGATGAACATTGAAAAAGTCCAGGCCGACACCGAGCGCGACTATTTCATGAGCGCCGAGGAGGCCCGGGTGTATGGCCTCGTGGACAAGGTGCTGACCTCGCGCGAGCCGTTGCCGGAAAAGGCCGCAGAATGATCCCTGCAGGCCCGGCGCTCCAGGCGCCGGGCCGCAGGTAACGCCGGATTCCCGGCGGCGCGCAAAGCAGCCGCCGGGGACCGAAACGGGTAACCGAACATGACAAAAAAGAAAAATCCCCTGTCGAACGAGCTGTCCTGCTCCTTTTGCGGCAAAAGCCAGGATGAGGTGCAGCGGCTCATTGCCGGTCCCGACGTCTATATCTGTGACGAATGCGTCTCGCTTTGCAATGAGATCATCGCCCAGGAGTCGCTGACCGAGGAGACCGAGGCCGGGAAGCTCCTGGCCCCGGCCGAGCTCAAGCGCCTTTTGGACGAATACGTCATCGGCCAGGACCAGGCCAAAAAGATCCTGGCCGTGGCCGTACACAACCACTACAAGCGCGTCTTCCACGCCGCCAAGCATCCCGACGACGTGGAGATCGACAAGAGCAACATCCTGCTCATCGGCCCCACGGGCTCGGGCAAGACGCTTTTGGCCCAGACCCTGGCCCGCATCCTGAACGTGCCGTTCGCCATCGCCGACGCCACCACCCTGACCGAGGCCGGGTATGTGGGAGAGGACGTGGAGAACATCCTCGTCCAGCTCTTGCAAAACGCCGACTACGACATCGAGGCCGCCTCCAAGGGCATCATCTATATCGACGAGATCGACAAGATCGCCCGCAAGGGCGACAGCCCCTCCATCACCCGCGACGTGTCCGGCGAGGGCGTGCAGCAGGCGCTTTTAAAAATCATCGAGGGCACCGAGGCCAACATCCCGCCCAAGGGCGGCCGCAAGCACCCGCAGCAGGAGTTTATCCGCTTAAACACCTCCAATATCCTTTTTGTGGTGGGCGGGGCGTTTATCGGCCTGGAGAAGATCGTTGGGCAAAGGCTCCGCGGGACCAGCATCGGTTTCGGGGCCAAGGTGGAGTCCAAGCGCGAGGACGAGTTGTCCGTGGTGCTGTCCCAGGCCCATCCGGCGGACCTGATCAAGTTCGGCCTGATTCCCGAGTTTGTGGGCCGCGTGCCCATCATCACCAGCCTGACGGAACTGACCAAGGACCATCTGGTGCGCATCCTGACCGAGCCCAAAAACGCCCTGGTGCGCCAGTATCAGAAGCTTTTCGAGCTGGACAAAGTGCGCCTGCGCTTCACCAAAAACGCCCTGGACGCCATCTCGGAGAAGGCCATCGAGCGCAAGACCGGCGCGCGCGGCCTGCGCAACGTCATGGAAACCATCATGCTGGACATCATGTACAAGCTGCCCTCCTTAACCGGGGTCAAGGAGTGCGTGGTGAACAAGGCTGTCGTGGAGAAGGGGTTGGAACCCCTGCTGTTCTATCATCAGGAAGTCAAAAGCGCCTGATCCGCCGCATGGCCGACCCGGCATGGCCCGCCGTCAGCGGCGGCCAGGCGAGACAGGCGCCATTTCCGCGCCGGGCGGTTTGACAACGGGTTTTCCGTCCTTACTTGACCTTCGTCCCCGGTGTGGATTTCGTTTCGGGTCCGCACCGGAGACGATGCCGGAGGCCACGGCTGCAGCCGACCCTGCCGGGCCGCACTGGAACTTCGCGACGAGATGCCCGATTCCGCTTCATGAGAACCTCCCCTGTGGTTCTTGCATGGACGCGGCCCCAAGACCCGACTGTCCATGGAGGTTTTATGTCCTCGTTCCTGTTTGATAATCATAAAAATTCCTTCGAAGACGCCTTGTTGCCCATGATGAGCCTGCGGGAAGTGGTCATGTTCCCGCGCTCCATCGTGCCGCTTTTCGTGGGCCGTGAGGCCTCCATCAAGGCCATCGAGAACGCCGTGGCCACCCACGACAAGAAGATTTTTCTCGTGGCCCAGCGCGCCCCGGAAACGGAACGGCCCACCCCGGACGATCTGTTCACCGTGGGCACCGTGTCCAAAATTCTTCAGATGCTCAGGCTCCCCGACGGCACCATCAAGGTGCTCTTCGAGGGCCTGTACCGGGCCCGGTGGGAGCCTGAGGACACCAGCGAAGAGTTCAACGCCGACAACGTGCTGGTGCGCGTGGCCCGGCTGCCCGACGAAGACATGGCCGGGGCCGAGGCCGACGCGCTCATCCGGGCCACCCAGGAGGCCCTGGAGCAGTACGGCCGCATCAACAAAAAGCTCGCCCCCGAGACCATTTTAGCCATCAATTCCATCACATTGCCTGGAAAGCTGGCCGACGCGGTCATGCCCCACCTCAAGGTGGACTACATCAAAAAGCAGGGCGTGCTCGAAGAAACCTCGGCCGTCAAGCGGCTGGAGGAGGCCTACGGGTTCCTTCAGGGCGAGATCGAGATCTCGTCGCTTGAAAAGCGCATCAAGAATCGCGTCAAGCAGCAGATGGAGAAGAACCAGAAGGAATACTATTTAAACGAGCAGCTCAAGGCCATCAACAAGGAGATGGGCCGCGAGGACGACCCGGCCGCCGAGGCCGCCGAGTTCGAGGAGCGGCTGCGGGCCAAGGACATGTCCGACGAGGCCCGGGAGAAGGCCCTCCGGGAAATCAAAAAGCTCAAGCAGATTCCGCCGTCCTCGGCCGAATATACCGTGGTGCGCAACTACGTGGAGTGGATCCTCGATCTGCCCTGGAACGTGCTCCAGTCCACGGATCTGGACCTGACCCAGGCCGAGACCATCCTCAACGAGGATCATTACGGCCTGGACAAGCCCAAGCAGCGCATTCTTGAATATCTGGCCGTGCAGTCCCTGGTGGAGACCCTAAAGGGCCCCATCCTCTGTCTGGTCGGTCCTCCGGGGGTGGGCAAGACGTCTCTGGCCAAGTCCATCGCCCGGGCCATGGGCCGGGAGTTCGTGCGCCTGTCGCTGGGCGGCGTGCGCGACGAGGCCGAGATTCGCGGCCATCGCCGCACCTACGTGGGGGCGCTGCCGGGCAAGATCATCCAGTCCTTAAAGCGCGTCAAATTCAACAACCCCGTCTTCTGTCTGGACGAGGTGGACAAGATGAGCACGGACTTTCGGGGCGACCCGTCCTCGGCCCTGCTCGAAGTCCTGGACCCCGAACAGAACGGGGCCTTCAACGACCATTACCTGGACCTGGACTACGACCTGTCCAAGGTCTTTTTCATCACCACGGCCAACGCCCTGCACACCATCCCCCT
This sequence comes from Desulfolutivibrio sp., assembly GCF_036584575.1. Lineage (NCBI taxonomy): Bacteria > Pseudomonadati > Thermodesulfobacteriota > Desulfovibrionia > Desulfovibrionales > Desulfovibrionaceae > Desulfolutivibrio > Desulfolutivibrio sp. The sequence continues at coordinate 7,107 of NZ_JAZHDB010000145.1, read as the reverse complement.
GCCGCTGCAGGACCGCATGGAGATCATCCGCATCCCGGGCTACCTGGAAAACGAGAAGATGCAGATCGGCCGCCGTTTCCTCATGCCGAAAAACCTCAAGCAGCATGGGCTTAAGGAAGCCAACCTGTCGATTTCCGACAACGCCATGCTTGAGGTCGTGCGCCGCTACACCCGCGAGGCGGGCGTGCGCAACCTGGAACGCGAACTGGCCTCCATCTGTCGCAAGGTGGCCCGGAAGATCGTGGAGAAAAAGGAGCCGGGCAAGTCCTTTGCCGTGACCAAGCAGAACCTGCAATCCTATCTCGGGGTGACCAAGTTCCGCCACGGCGAAAAGGAGGACATCGCCCAGGTGGGGCTGTGCAACGGCATGGCCTATACGGAACTCGGCGGCGAGATGCTGATGGTGGAGGCGGTCATCATGCCCGGCTCCGGCAAGGTGGAGATCACCGGCAAGCTCGGCGACGTGATGCAGGAGTCGGCCAAGGCGGCCGTGAGCTACCTGCGCTCCCGCTCGGCCCTTTTCGGCCTCAAGCCCGATTTCCACAAGGAGATCGACATCCACATCCACGTGCCCGAGGGGGCCATCCCCAAGGACGGGCCGTCGGCGGGCATTACCCTGGCCACCACGCTTATCTCGGCGCTGCTCAACCTGCCCGTGCGCAACGATCTGGCCATGACCGGCGAGATCACCCTGCGCGGCCGGGTGCTGCCCATCGGCGGCCTGCGCGAAAAGCTTTTGGCTGCACACCGGGGCCGCATCCGCACGGTGATCATCCCCGAGGAGAATGAAAAGGACTTAAAAGAAGTGCCCGAGGCCATCTTGAAGGATCTGGAGATCATCCGCGTGGCCCATATGGATCAGGTGCTGGAAACGGCCCTGGTGTGCGCCGACCCGGAAAAGCTTTTTTGCGGCCGCTCGGACACCACGCCGAATTTGTCCTCCACGCTTATGAAAGAGGCCCCAAACCCTGAAACACGGCACTAAGGCGAATCCTCGTCGCCAACAGCGAACCGGCATCAACACAAAAAGGAGCCACAGATGAGTGATCTTGTCGCCGTACTTTTTGATGATGAGCATACCGCCTTGGAAATGCGGGCCGAACTGGCCAAACTGCAGAAAGAATACCTGATTGAGATGGATGACGTCGTGGTCGTGACCAAGGACGCCGAAGGCAAGATCAAGCTGCATCAGGCCGTGAATCTGACTGCGGCAGGCGCGCTCAGCGGCGGCTTCTGGGGCATGCTGATCGGCATGATCTTCTTCAATCCGCTTTTGGGCTTGGCCTTGGGGGCCGGGGCTGGCGCGATTTCCGGCAAGCTCGCGGACATCGGCATCGACGACAAGATGATGAAGGATATGGCCGAGTCGTTTAAGCCGGGCAATTCCGCGCTGTTTGTCCTGGTTCGCAAGATGACGGCGGACAAGGTTTTGGACGACCTCAAGGCGTTCGCGGGCAAGGGAAAGATTCTCAGGACCTCCCTGACGAAGGATAGAGAGGATGAACTGCGCAAGGTGCTCGAGGCCTGATCCCTTTAGGGCGACGTTCCCCCTCCGGTCGGCAAGCGGAATCCTCCAGCCGTGATGAGAACGAAACCAGTTTGCTCAAAATGAAGCTGCCTTCTTCCTTGTGAAGCTCAGAAACGGCCGTTCCCGAAAGGAAACGGCCGTTTCTTGCGACAAGAGAGAGACGGAACTATCAACGTCGGAAGGGGGGCCGTTCACGTCGAAAGGGTTTCGCACCCGCCTCAGAAAACACACGCCGATGTTTTTAGGAACCAACCGGTTTTCTTCTTAAAGTCCGCCAAAACAGCCGCTTCCTTCCGGGGGCGTCCGTTTCTTGCGACAGAAGAGAAACGGAGCTATCAACGCAGATTTGGCGGCCGCTTTCGCTGGAAGGAGGCCGCAGTCATCCCATACAAACACGCCAGTGTTTTTATGAACCAATTGGTTCTCTCCACGTAATCAACGGAAACGGCCGCTCCCTTGGGGAACGGCCGTTTTTTGCGTCTGCGCGGAAAAAGGGCGATCAGCGCAGGTACGGAAGCAACTCCCGCTGGAAGGAGGCCGTATCCACGGTGGACACTGTCGGCCCCACGGCGGAAAGCCCGGAGCGCCCCAAAAGCGCCGCCACCTCCTGGGTCTTGGCCAGGCTGCGGCTGGTCATGGCCACGATGTTGTTGTTTCTGGCGTCCATGACCTCCACGTTGAACCGCACCTCTCCGGGCAACACCGTATAGGTCGCGGCCACCACCAATGTGGCCGTGACGTGACGTCTGGCCAGGGCCCGGGTGTCCCGGGTGAGGATGAATTCGCCCTGGTTGCGGGCGAAGGCAATTTCCGCGGCCTTGCGGATCTCTTGAACATTGTAGCCCTTGGCCACCAGGGCGCAGGACAGTTCCTGGGCCATGAGCCGTCCCAGCCCCGAGGACGCCTCCAGATTGTCGGCCTCCGCCGGAACCGTGACCACCACCCAGTACAGCCCCCGGGAATTGTCGGGAAAGCCGATCCCCAAACGCGGCGCGGCCTGCCGGTCCAGGTCGTCGGCCAGGGCCATGGCCACCTCGGGATAGCGGGGAGGGGAAGGCGGCGGGCTTTTGGCCGAGGCCGGGACCGAAGCCAGAAGGACCGCCAGACACGCCGCCGCGAGGATCGCGGCGCAGGCTGGGGGTATGGCCGGGCGGCGATTTTTTGGGATCATGTGCATGGAAATGGCCCTCATGTGGGTTGCCTCGTGGAGTGTTCCATGGAAAATACGCCGCTGTGTTTAACGAAAAAAGCTATCATTTTATATGGTTGATCTCGAAATTCGACATCCCGGATTTGGGGGGCGCGACATCAGGGCAGAGGCGGCGTCGCGGCGGGTTCCGTCAGATTTGGGCTCGGCGCGGCGGATGGCGATTCCTGCCCGGAGTGGGGGGCCCCAGATGCCGTCGGGGCCGCCGCCGGGGTCGGGGCCGCCGCCGGGGTCGGGGCCGGGACAGGGGCCACGGCCAGGGGCGACAGGCTCTCGTTGACGGCGGAATATTTCCGGTTGAGTTCCTCCGGCGTGGGCAGGGTCGCAGCTGGCGCCGCCTGGACCTGGGGTTTGTGCGGGGCCGCTGCGGCCGGTTTCGCCGCCACGGGTTTCCCCCTGTGGGCGGGTTTTTTGGGGGATGACCGGCGTCCGGGCGAGGCCGGTTTCGGGGTGAAGGGCACGGGCTGCCGTCCGGGCGACGGCGGCTGGCTCACGTCCCGGATGCCGATGGTTGTGGGAAAGGGAGCGGGTTCGGCTCGCGCCGTATCCGGTACGACCATGGCCAGGGCGGTGGCCACGGCCAGGCAGAGCAATATCGGGCGGGGTATGTTCATGTTCGTGTCCGTGGGCCTTGGGTTTCCTTGCGAGGCCTGCACCTACGTCATCGGCCATGTCGGCGATTTCTTTAGCCGGAGTGCACACTGACGGCTTGCCCGTGGCCGACGGGGACTTATATGCATGGAAGCATTTTCTCGAAATATGCCCCGGGGAGGTATGGCTGAGATCCCTGGCATCCTGAGAGGCGATGCGTTTCGCGGCCCGGAAATTGACGATAGATGGACACGAAAGGGTTGCGAAAGCCTGGAAGAAGTGGTGTAGTGCATCATGTGCGTCTCCCCAGAGCCGATTGTGCCTTGCCTGGGCGGGGAGGACGGAAAACAAGTTTTAAAAGGAGATTACGACCATGACCAAGATGCTTGAAGTCTACAAGTGTGAAATTTGTGGGAATATCGTGGAAGTGCTGCATACCGGCGAGGGAGATCTGGTGTGTTGCGGCCAGCCCATGAAACTCATGGAGGAGGGTATGGTTGACGCCTCCAAGGAAAAACACGTGCCGGTCATTGAGAAGACGGCTGTCGGCTACAAGGTCAAGGTCGGCGGAGTGCCCCATCCCATGGAAGAGAAGCACTACATCGAATGGATCGAGCTTTTGGCCGACGGCGTGTCCTATAAGGCCTTCCTCAAACCGGGCCAGGCCCCGGAGGCCGAATTCTGCATCACGGCCACGACCGTTTCCGCCCGGGAATATTGCAACATCCACGGGCTGTGGAAAAAGGACTAATCCATGCTCTCGAAAATGATGGAGCAGACCTTAAACGACCAGGTCAAGTGGGAATACTATTCCGGCTACCTGTATCTGGCCATGGCCGCCTACTTCGAGGAACTGGGACTGGCCGGGTTCGCCAACTGGATGCACATCCAGGAGCAGGAGGAACGGGCCCACGCCGAGCGGTTCTACTCCTTCATAAACGAGCGCGGTGGACGGGTGGCGCTCCAGGCCATCGACGCCCCGCCGGTCAAATGGGACTCGCCCCTGGCCGTTTTCGAAGAGTCCCTGGCCCACGAGCAGAAGGTCACGGCGCGCATCGGCGCCCTGATGGATCTGGCCATCACGGAGAAGGACCACGCCACAGTGGCTTTTCTGCAATGGTTCATCTCCGAGCAGGTGGAGGAGGAGGCCAGCGTCACCGAGGTCATCCAGAAGCTCAAGCTCGTGGAGTCCACGCCCGGCGGTTGGTTCATGCTGGATAAGGACTTGGCCCTGCGTGTCTTCACCCCGCCGGTCATCCCATAACGAACGCCTTGCGCAATCCCGCCCGAACGGGGCCGTCACGCCGATGGTCTGACGGCCCCACGGCTTTCCCGGAGGAACCATGCCGGACACTGCCCCCCCTTCTCAAGAAATGTTGTGTCAAGCCCTGGAGTTGGCCGACAAGGCCGTGGGGTTCTACGCCAAGGCCGTGGCCGACTGCCCCGAGGCCCTTGGCCGCGAGGTCTTTGAACGGCTGATGGCCGACAAGAAAAAACAGCGAGCGCATATCGAGGAGGTCTACCGGAACCTCCAGGCGGGCAAGGACTGGGAAGCGGCTTGTCGGCTTCGCGACGACGAACCCGTGAGCATGCGCGGCGTTTTTTCCACCCTGGTTCCCGGCATGCCGCCTGGATCGGCGGCCTGCATGACCGTTGTCGGGGCGCTCTCGGCGGCCATCGACGCGGAACTGGCGGCCCTGCACTTTTTCCACGGCCATCTGGAGCGGGTGACGGACCCTGTGGAAAAGGCCTTTCTGATCGAGATGATCCGGGATCAGCGCGGCTTTCACGTCCTGCTCTCGGACACCCGCTACTATTTCGAAGACCCCCAGGGCTGGAACCTGGAAAAGGAAGGCTCCGGGCTCGATGGGGCGTAACTTCATCACGCGCGGCGACGGGTAAGGGGAACCCTCCGGGGCCAAAGGGCAAAAAGCCCTTTGGAATCCCGTTGCGGGGCAGCGGTGTCGCAAAACGCCAATGCCGCGCCGTACAACCGGAATCTGGAGACGTTTATTATGTCGGATACAAGCGTCAACATCCTCATCGGGGGCGAGGCTGGCCAGGGGCTGGTCACCGTGGGCGATTTTCTGGCCAAGGCCCTGGTCCGGGCCGGATACGAGATCGTGGTCACCCAGGACTACATGTCCCGTATCCGGGGCGGCCACAACACCTACGCCGTGCGCGTCAGTCCCGAGGCCGTTTTCGCCCCACGGGAGGGCGTGGATATCCTGGTGGCGCTGGACGCCGCCTCGTATCCGCTGCACCGGGAGCAGCTCTCGGAGCAGGCCGTGGTGCTCGTGGACGAGGCCCTGGGCGAGGTCGCCGGACCCCGCACCCTTCGCGTGCCGTTTAAGGCCCTGTGCCCCAAACCCATTTTCGAGAACATGGCCGCGCTGGGGGTCATGTGTTCGCTTTTGTGCCTGGACGCGGCATGGATCGAAAAGATCATCCACGACACCTTCGCCAAAAAGGGCGACGAGCTGGTGGCCGCCAACCGCAAGGTCTTTGCCGAGGCCATGGCCTGGACAGCAGCCCAGAACGTGACGTTTACCTGCATCGCCCCGGCCGTGAACACCGGGAAGCGGATCATCCTGAACGGCAATGAGGCCATCGCGCTTGGGGCCATGGCCGCCGGGGTCAATTTCTGCTCGTTTTATCCCATGACGCCCGGCACCTCCGTGGCCCTGACCCTGGCCGCCAAGGGCCAGAAGATGGGCGTGGTGGTGGAGCAGGCCGAGGACGAGATCGCAGCCGTGAACATGGCCATCGGCGCGTCGTTTGCCGGGGCCACGGCGCTTGTGCCCACCTCGGGCGGCGGCTTTGCGCTGATGGTCGAGGGCATAAGCCTGTCGGGCATGATCGAGACCCCGGTGGTCGTCGTGGTGGCCATGCGGCCGGGACCGGCCACGGGGCTGCCCACGCGCACCGAGCAGGCCGACCTCAACCTTGTGCTCTACGCCGGGCATGGCGAGTTCCCTCGGGCCGTCTTCGCCCCGGGGACGGTGGAGCAATGCTTTCACCTGACGCACCGATCCGTGCATATCGCCGAGAAATGGCAAAGCCCTGTTTTCGTGCTCACGGACCAGTTTTTGGCCGATTCCTACCGGGGCGTGGTCCCCTTCGACCTGGCGGCGCTGCCTGCCGTGGCCCGGCCCGGGACGGCCCACGACGGCCCCGGGGTCTACGAACGCTACGCCGTGACCGACTCCGGGGTCTCGCCCCGGCTGGTTCCCGGTTTCGGCGACTATCTGGTGGTGGCCGACAGCGACGAACACACCGCAGACGGACATATCACCGAGGATCTGGGCGTGCGGGTGGCCATGCAGGACAAGCGGTCGCGCAAGATGGCCGGATTTCTGGCCGACGCCGTCCCCCCCGACCTGTACGGCGACCCCTCTTCCGATGTCCTCCTGGCCTGCTGGGGCACGACCCTGGGGGCCGCCCTGGAAGCTGCGGCCCTTTTGCGCGACTCCGGAACGTCCTGCGCCGTGCTTCATTTCTCCCAGGTCTATCCCCTGGTCCCTGCCCAGTTTCTCCCCCTCCTGGAGAAATCCCCCCGGCCCGTGATGGTCGAGGGCAACTCCACGGGACAACTGGCCAGACTCATCCGGCAGGAGACCGGTTTCGTCTTTGCGCACCAGATTCTGCGTTACGACGGCCTGCCCTTCACGGCCCGCTATGTTTTGGACCACCTGGGATCGGAACGCCCATAGAAGAGGTTTGGGTTGTGAGCCACAGCAAACCGTCAACGTTTTTTGGGGAGGGATGGGGGTCTGGGGGA
>NZ_JAZHDB010000144.1:0-17280 GCF_036584575.1 Desulfolutivibrio sp. | reverse complement strand
CCAGCGGCACGGGCACGTCCCCGCCGAAATCGAACTCCCCCTCGCTCTCCCCTTGGCCGGAAGTCTCGCCGGGCAGGGCCGCATCCTGGCCCGTCCCCACCTCGAGCAGCCCCGGGGGCAACACCTGGACGGCGGGCCGTCCCACGACATCGGCGGACTTGCGGCCCAAAAGGGCCTCGAAGGAGGCGTTGACCATGGCCAGCATGCCCTCCGGATCGACCACCGCCAGTCCGGCGGGCATGGTGCCCACCACCTCCGAGGCGAAGGCCCGGGTGTCGCGCAAAAGCCGCTTGGACACCCGATGGCTCTGGGCCCAGAAAAGCGACACCACGGCCGCGAATCCCAGCGCCAAAAGGGTGGCCGAGGTGACCAGGGTGCCCTGGAAATCCATGGACCGGGCCTGCTCGAAGGGGCCGATGTCCATGCCCACGAAAACGATCAGCTCCACATCCCGCAGGCTTTTTCGGGCGCCCTGCCCGTCGCAGTCCTCGGAGCACAAAAAGTCCGACTCGGTCTGGGGGGATGGGGCGGGCTGCGCCGGGCGCTCCATCCCGGGATGCCCCAGGGGGGCGCCCCGGACCCCGGGGAGCGGGCCGTCGGACAGATCCGGCGGGGCCGGAAACAGTCCCCGGGGACCGGGGAAACGCCCTTGCCCGCGCCGCCTTTCCGGCCCGCCGCGCGGCAGAAACTCCCGGTAGACCAGAAAGGAGCGCCTCCCGGTCCCCTCCTCCCGGACCACGCGCCATTTTTCCTCGCCAGTCGGGGCCAGAAGGGCCAATTCCTCGGGCGGCAAAAACTGGCTGCCCACCAGGGACCGGTCGTCATGGGCCAGGATCTTTCCCGAGCGGTCAGTGATGACGATGTAAAAGATATCCCCTTGCCCGGCAGTCTCCACCAAAAGCCGTTGCAGGCCCGGCCCCCGCCCAAGCCCCCCCATCATGCCGGTACGGGTTCCAGCCTCAAGGGCCCGGATGATGGCCGCCCCCTTTTCGCGCAGGATGCGGGTGACGTATTCCTTTTCCCGGTTGACGTTGAGCACGGCCATGACCACCACCACGGCGGCCAGCACCGCCGCAGCGCCGAGCACGGCCCAGGGCGAGGCATAGACCCGGAAAGGACTGTTTTTTCGAAAGGGTTGCCAGAGAAATCGTCGGTTCGGCTGCTCGTTTTTCATACACATGAAGATTTAATATACAATTTTATCCCGGGGCCTGTAAAGAAAAAAGACACCAGGGGGACGATGAGGGGTTTTCGAGGGAGCACCTTCCCCGTGATTGCAGGAAGCATGAAAGATGCCGAGGCGACCGGCACTGGTAAAAACCTCGAAAACCACGAGCCGGTTGCGGCCTCCTGTCGCTTCATCTGAATCAACACCCACCCGCCACACAAAGAACAGAATGTTCAAGATATCCCTTTTGAAATCCCGGCCCACGAACGGGAAGGACACGGCCCGGGAAGGCCCATTCATGCAAACCATTCGCAAAATCGTAAAAATGCCGTCCTTTCTTTGCCAAAACGCCGCATTCCGATTACACAGGTAAAAAGTGTGAATACTTCGGACAGCACGACCCGGGGAGAAAGCGACATGAAAAATCTGGCGCTCGGAACAAAGCTGGTCGGGGCCTTCGTCCTGGTCTCGCTTCTGACCGTCCTGGTGGGGATCATGGGACTGCGCGGCCTTGGCGACGTGACCGGCCGCCTGCGGGCCATCACCGTCGAAAACGCCCCGGCCCGCGAGGCCCTGCAAGGGATCAGCCAGGCGGCCGAATCCCTGCGCGTGGCCCAGCGCACCCTGCTCATCCAAAACCTGGACCAACAGACCCGGGACCGGCAGTACGCCAACATGGACCGTACCCTGGCCCAAGCCCGAAGCGCCGTCGAGGTTTTCGACAAGAAGGCCAGACCCCCCTCCGAAGACGCCCTGTGGAGACGCTTTGGCGAGACATGGACCCAGTGGCTGGCCATCAATGAAGCGGCCATGTCCGCCTCCCGCCGCCTGGACGCCACGGGCATCCTCGATCCCACGGAGATGCGGCGCAAGATGGAGCTGTTTCGGGCCGACCACTACCGACTTCTGAACTCCCTCAATGAACTGCTTCTCATAGACAAACATTTCGAGGGCGGCACGGACCCCACGGCCTGCAACTTCGGCCGCTGGCTGGCGGGAGAGGCTTCGTCCATCAAAAATCCCGCCATCCAGGGGGCGCTGCGGGAGATCATTCCCTTCCACAACCAGTTCCACGCCGCCATCAAGCGGCTCAAGGACATGGCGGCCTCGGGCGTCTCCCGCCAGGACATCCTGCGTTTTTACCAGGACGAGGCCATGGCCCCGGTCGGCAAGACCTTTGAAATTTTTCAAAAGCTGTCCCAGGAGGTCGATGTCTCCGAAAAGCAGTACCAGACCGTCTTCCAGGAGGTCATGGTCGCCCTGCTGGAGAAACAGCGCCAAACCCTGGAACTTCTGGGGCAACTCTTGGAGAGCAACACCACGGACAGCAGGCAGGCCGAGGTCCAGGCCAACGAGGCCGCAACCTCAGCCCGCGCCGTCTCCATAACCGGCATGGTCCTGGGCGCGATCCTGGCCCTGGCGCTGGGGGTGCTTTTGGCCCGGGCCATCACCCGGCCCATCCTCCAGGCCGTGCGCGTGGCCCAAAACATTTCCCGGGGCGACCTGACCACGGAGCCGGACATCCGGCAAAAAGACGAGATCGGCCAGTTGGCCGACGCCCTGCGGGACATGATCACCCGGTTGCGGGAGACCGTGCGCGAGGTGCTCACGGGAGCGGAGAACACGGCCTCGGGCAGCGAACAGCTTTCCAGCGCGGCCCAGGACATCTCCCACGGGGCCTCGGAACAGGCCGCCTCGGTGGAAGAGGTGTCCTCGTCCATGGAGCAGATGGCCGCCGCCATCCGCCAGGGTTCCGAAACCGCCCTGCGCACGGAGAAGATGGCCATGACGGCGGCGGAGGATGCCCGGGAGGGAGGGGCGGCCGTGGCGGCCACGGTTTCGGCCATGAAGGAGATCGCCCAAAAAATCGGCATCATCGAGGAAATCGCCCGGCAGACCAACCTGTTGGCCCTCAATGCGGCCATTGAGGCCGCCCGGGCCGGGGAACACGGCAAGGGGTTCGCCGTGGTGGCCGCCGAGGTGCGCAAGCTGGCCGAGCGAAGCGGTGCGGCGGCCGGGGAGATCGGCGAATTGTCCGGAACAAGCGTGGCCATCGCCGAAAAGGCCGGAGAGCTTTTGTCGCGCATCGTGCCCGACATCGAACGCACGGCCGAACTCATCCAGGAGATCGCCGCCGCAGGCCGGGAGCAGGATGCCGGGGCGGAGCAGATCAACAAGGCCGTGCGGCAGTTGGATCAGGTGGTGCAGCAAAACGCCTCGGCCTCGGAAGAAATGGCCTCCACCTCCGAGGAGTTGTCCAGCCAGGCCATGAACCTGCAATCCACCGTGGCCTTTTTCCGGCTCGACGGAACCGATTCGCGGCTCATGCTCCCGGGCGCAGCACCGGCCAGGCCGAAAACTCGCGGTTGACCTTGAACCCCACGCCCACCGCCCCCTTGCCCAGATACAGGACATAGGCCCAGGCGGGATCGTAGAAGCTGGTGGTTGCGGACCAGAATCCGTCCCCGAGGTTGCGGAAGGGATGTCCGCCGGGCAGGGCCGGAAAGGCCCGGGACAGGTCGGTTAGGGATTCCAGCTCGTTTATGTCCGGCAACCGCCAGGGACGTCCGTCCCGGGCGGCGAATGCGGCCACGGCGGCCAGGGCCTGCCCCCAGTCGCAGGGCGCGGGCGCTCCCTCCGCCGCCAAAGCCCCGACGGGTCGCGCCAGCCAGGAGAGGCCCGTCAGCCGGTCGAAAACCACGTCCGTCCCTGCCCCCGGGGCAAACCGGGGATTGGGCCAGGCCAGGCCCCGCCGCATCTCGCCGTCCTGGCCGCTCCCGGCGCAGGGGACCACCTCCCCGGCCATGTTGAAGCAGGAGTCCTGTCCGGTGGCGGCCAGGCCATGGCTGTCGCCACAGACGGGCCACAGCAGGCAATAGCGGTCCTTGCGCTCATAAAAGACCCGTGCGCCCTCCAAATGGACATACCAGGCGTGGGCCGGAGAACCGGCAAAGGATGTGGAGGTCCAATAACGGCCGAAAAAGACGTTGCGGAAGGGATGCCCGGGCCACAGGGCGGGATTTTTCGCGCCGTGGCATAAAATGCTGCGCAACTCCCGGCGGTTGGGCATCCGCCAGTCGCGCCTGCCGTGGGCCGCCGCCGCATTGAAGTCGGCCACGGCCGAAAGCGCCTCCGAAAACGAGACCGGGTAGCCCAGGGCGTCGGCCGCCGGATGCCAGCGCAGGCCGGTCAACTCATCCCGCACCGTTTTGTCCGAAAGAACCATAAAGCGATGTGGGCTTTCCTTCCCCGGTTCCCGGCCGTCCCCGTCCTGGCCCGATCCCGGGCAGGGCACGGCCTGTCCGGCAAGATCGTGGCATCCCGCCATGCCCGTGGGCAACGGCGGGGACATCTGTCCGGGCGGAACGGCGGGCAGGGAAGACGCGTTCATGATCGACGCATATCCCACTCCCCCGGGCGGCGCAAAGACCCGCCCGGGGCGCCCGGGCCGAATCTATTTGGGCACGGGCAAAAGCTCCCGGGGAATCCCCAAATTATGGAGCTGCTCCACGCGCCGCATGGAGGCCCGATCCCGCTTGATGAGGCGGCTGACCGTGGAATGCGCCACGCGCAGTTTCGAGGCGATTTCAAAAAGGTCCATGCCATGGAACACCAGCCAAGTGCGCAATGCCCGTTCCCGGTCCACAGCGGTCAAATCAAGATTTAAGTTCATGGTTGTCTCCTTCGGCAACACCTTGTTTTCAGTAAATTGTAATCCCACCGCTGCCTCATGCCATGCGCATTGTCCTTTCGCCGCACGCATCATTCGGCGTCGCCATCCGGCCCCCCGGACGCAAGCCTGACCCCATACAGGCCGACCCCGCGCGGGTCGCAGGCGGAAGCGTCCTTTTGCGGTGCGACGGCCATGGCCCGCGCCAGCCGTACGGCGATCCCTCCGTTATCAAAAAGTTCCTCGATGAACACCGCCCCAAGCTGGTAAACGCGCACCTCCGGGCGTCCGGGCGCCGGAGGGCGGGACGGGTCGAAAAAGGACACCCTGACCATCCGGGGGCTCTCTTCCGGGATCTGGCGGCGGCCCCCCCGGACGGCCTGGCAGGCCTCGTCCCAGTAAGCCTCGGGATCCTCCGCAAGCAGCAGTCGGGCTTGGCCGCAAAGAGACTCTGCGGCGCCTGGCTCTCCGTCCACAGCCACCCAATCCCCCAGCGCGGCGAAATAGCCCTCCGCGATCCCGCCCTGCACAGCGGGGTGCGCTCCGGATGCGCCTTGCGTCTTCCGGGCGACGGGAAACATCCCTCCCGGAGACATCTCGCCAAACCGTCCGGGTGAAAGAACCAACCGTCTGCCCACATCCTGTTCGCCGTACGTGGAAACCCGAACCGAGGCCGCCTCGCAACGGCTTTGCGTATCGAAAACACCATTGCCGCGCCGTCGTTCATCCGGGTCGCAGGCGTCGTCCCAGGCGTGACCAGCCGGGAGAACCATGGGGACAAGATCCTCCGAGGCATCGGAGCAAAACAGCTCCGCCCTGGCCGAGGCGCTGACGTCGGCAGTGCTCTGTCCCAAAAGCCCCCCCAAAAAAAGGTTCACCGGATTGCCCCGGGCGTCCGTGCGCCCGGTGGTCACCTGAACCTGATCCGGTGCGGCTGTTTCCTGGACACCGTCCCAGAGAAAAACCACGTCCGAATTCCGCACGGCCAGTTCGGGAGAATCCTCCCGCCGTAACGCCTTCTGGGCGGCCCGCACCGTCGCGTCGCGCGCGGCGTCGATGTCCCGGCCGCCTCTGACAAGCATTGCCGCCCCCGCCAGGGCCCCAGCCGCCGCAGCCTTTTGCAAAGCGGCCTTCCGGTGGTGGAGATAGGTATAATCCACGGCCAGGGCGGAAAACCCGGCCAGAAGGACCAGGGACAAGGCCACCATGAGGCTGGCGCTCCCGGCGTCAAGCCGATGGCGCGGCACGGTGTGCGAATGTCCTGCGGCCTTTCCCATACAGGGAAGATAGCATTGACGCCGGGGATGTCGATTGGAGCTAACCCGGGGGGACTAGGGGAAAACCCTTATACGGGAGGATATTATATCGAAAAAGCCAATGACTTGCACAGATGGGGTCAATCGATAAGCCCAATTTTAACCGCATAGCGAACGAGTTCCACGGTATTTTGCAAGCCGATTTTTTTTAAAACACTGGCCCGATGGTGCTCGACGGTCTTGATGCTTATGGACAGCATGTCGGCGATTTCCTTGGTGTACATGCCTTCGCACACCAGCCGCATGACCTCGCGTTCCCGGGGAGTCAGGGAATCGTATGCCGCCGAACCGCCCCCGGCGAGGGTTCCCTGGTCCCTGCCGCCGGGGAATTCCAGCAGCCGTTTGGCGACTTCCCGGGAAATGGAGGGATCGAGATAAAATTCGCCCTTGGCCACGGCCATAAGCCCGGTCATCAGGTTCTCCGAGGCCGAATCCTTGGTCACGTACCCCGTGGCCCCGGCCTGGAAGGCCTCCACGATGTAATCGACCTTCGTATGCATGCTGACCATGATGATCCGCATCTCGGGGAGCACGGCCGCCAGCTCCCGGACGAGTTGGATGCCGCTTTTGTCGGGAAGGGAGATGTCCACCACGGACACTTCCGGATGAAGACGCTGGGCCTCGCGCAGCCCTTCCTGGGCGGTTCCGGCCTCACCGGCCAGCTCGAAGCCGGGGTTGCGCCGGATGATGGTTTTTAGGCCCTCGCGAAACAAGGGGTGGTCGTCGATGATCAGGATGCGTTTGGCCGTCATGCCGCCCCCCCGCGTACCGAAGGTATCTCGGCCACGATACGGGTTCCCTGGCCCGGAGCGGACAGGATGCGCAGGTTGCCGCCCAAAAGCTTGACCCGCTCGCGCATGCCGCCAAGCCCCATACGTTTTTCCTCCATGGCGGCGGTGAGCCCGGCAGACACGTCGAACCCCACGCCGTTATCCTCCACGCGTACGATGATATGCGGGTGCGACTCCACGATTTTCACGGCGGCCTCGGTCGCGTCGGAATGTCTCCGGACGTTGCCGAGAGCCTCTTGGACCACCCGAAAAAGGTTGATTCCCGTCTCCGCGTCAAAAACCACGCCCTCCATGCCCGTATGCAGGAACCGGGTATGTATTCCCGTCTTTTCCTCAAAGTCCGCGCAAAACCGCTCGACCGTGGACAAAAATCCCAAATGGTCCAGATTGGAGGGACGCAATGCGTAGGCCATTTCCCTGATGAAGGTGATGGCCCGCTGCAGGATGCGCGAGGTCTCGGCGAATCGTTCCCGCAAATCGGCTTCCGCCTTGGGAAGGCTCTCAAAGAGGGCCTCGCAGGATATCTTCAGGCTGGAGAGATCCTGGGCCACATTGTCGTGCAGCTCCCGGGCTATCCGGAACCGCTCGTATTCCTGGGCCGTGATGATCTCCCGGGTCAGATGGCGCACGCTTTGTTCGGCGAGCTTTAGGTCCGTCACATCGACCCCTGTGCCAAGAAAACGCACCGGCGTTCCAGCTCCGTCGCGCTGCACGAGTCCCCGAATCATGATCCAGCGCGTGCCGCCGTCCTTGTGGCGCAACCGGTATTCGCGAATGACCTCGGCCGAACGTTCGTTGTGGCTGTCCCGGGTGACCTCCAGGGCGACGGCCCGGTCTTCGGGGTCGACCAGATTGAGCCAGGCCTCCAGGCTGTTCTCGATGTCCTCATCGCGGTATCCGAGCAGCGTCTTGAGGCTTGGGTCGAGAAACAGGTCGCCGGAGGTGAAATCATAGTCCCAAACGCCGACCTTGGCGGCCCGGGTGGCCATTTCATACCGTTTCTCGCTCTCGGCCAGTTTCTCCCGGGCGCTCTCCATCTCCGCCAGCATCTCCCGGATGGCCGTGCCAAGCCCCGTGATCTCGTCACTTCCCGCCACCCGGATGTCCCGGGATGCCTGGGAATCGTGGCGGACGGCTGCGATCTGCGCGCCGAGGCTGGTGACCCGGGAGAGGATGCGCTTTTCCACCAGGTAATGCATGCCCAGGCCAAAGGTCAGGCCGATGGCCGCCAGGGAAATGAAATTATAGCGCAGGGTGATAAGTCCCTGGCGATGCATATCCCGATCCGATTCGACCTCCAAGATCAGTCCCGGCTCACCGAAAATATCCCGGATCAGGGCATACCCTTTGATCGCGTCCTCGTTTTCGGGAACGATCTGGTATTCATCGCTGCGCCGCAGGGAGGCGGCCACATCCGCCAACGGACGGGGCAAATCGGCATCGGCAAAACGATAAAACCGCACGGACGTTCTGAGCTGGAGGGAAAGCGCCTGTTCCCGGTGAGCGTCCAGATACCGGCCCATGACCAGGGTTCCCCCGATTGGTCCATCCTTTTCGCTGGTGCGGATGGGCCGGGCCACCACAAGAAACGGCCCGTCGGGCAGCATGATCACCCCCCCCCGGGGGCTGTTCTCCCGGCGCAGAAACAGCGGCGAATCCGGGCTGATGTGGGCCACATCCCGTTCCAGGGCGTCCGTGATATTCCAGTTGCCATCATGGCTTTTCCCCAGGACCAACCGCCCTCCCTCATCGTAATAGAGGACCATGTCCAGATGCAGGTTAGCCAAGGCCGGACCGGTTATATTTGAAGAAATATAGGCAGTGTTCGGCTGTTGGATGAAAGCATAGGTGTCATCCCAGGCAGCCCAATCCTCACACACGGCATCCAGTCCCCGCAGCTCGCCCTGCACGCCGTTTTCGGCCCTGCCAAGAGACTCGGCAACCTGTTTTCTCTCCAAAATCTGGAAGCTGGACAGGATGTTGTGATGCGTCACGGCGTACAGCAACGCGAAAAGCGTAGTAAAAATCACAAAGATGATGCCGGTGGTGGTGGCACGTAGGGTCACGGATGCTCTTCCCCCGGGAGGTTTCCAGGCATCCCCTCCACAAAACGACGAATCTCGTCGCGCACCCTGCGATAGGGTGCAAGCCGGGCCTTGGCGTCGACAGCGCCCCGGGCCAGGGCCGGAGGGTCGTCGAACCCCACATGCAGGCGTTTGACCGGCCCGGGAAAAAACGGACAGTTTTCCGAGGCGTGCCCGCACAGGGTGATCACATAATCGAAGCGCACGGAGGACAACTCGTCCACGGTTTTGGATCGCTGCCCGGAAATGTCCACCCCGGCCTCAGCCATGACCGTCACGGCGTCGGGGTTGAGGCCGTGCCGCTCTACGCCGGCGGAATAGGCCACGATCTCCCCGGCCTTGAGGCTTTTGGCGAATCCCTCGGCCATCTGGCTGCGACAGGAATTGCCGGTGCACAAAAAAAGAACCGTGATCGTGCCCATGAATGTCTCCAGGTATCCGATACCGGACATGCGGATCGGTGGTCAGTTACGGTGTACGCTATTCCAGGCCCGGGGCAAACATTTTTCAAAAAGAGGGAGGAGATGAATGTGGATACCATGGATTTCAGGGCGGCAAAGGTGGCCGATGCCGCGCCGCTACGGGGGTGACGGACCCGGAACCCGCGTTCCGCACGTCGCCCCTAAAAGACTTCGAGACTGTCCCACTTCCGAGGCCAACCGTTGATCTGCAGATGCGGCACGCCATCCGGGCGGCCGCCCAGATAGACCACCTTGTTTTTGAGCAGCCGGAAGCGAAGTCCAAGCCCCACCTCGACGGGTTCGCCGTCTCCGGAACGGGCTAGGGCCTCTGGCAGGGATAATCCGGCCTCCAGGCCGTTCATGGTCCTGGCGACCATGCGCACCTCCTCTTCCGTTCCGGCGATGGGGAAAAATCCCAGAAACGGCTTGTCCAGACGGGACATGGCCGTCACGGCGTCACGACAGGCCGGACAGGTTGGGGAGAAAAAAAGGCGCACGGCGGCCGTCCGGGGTCCGACCAGGGGCCAGGGCTGCATGGCCTCCCTACCCACGGCGAACAGGTTCGGGGAAAAAGCCAACCCCCAGGCCAGGATCACCGCCAGGGACAATCGCCCGAAAACGACCGCCCGGGGGGTGGCGCACAGATAAAACGCCAGAAAAAGCACCCCGGCCGCCAGACAGGTCAAACAGGGGGCCGTCAGGGCCATAAGCGCCAACAACCCGATATCGGCCGCCAGACCCAAAAGTCCGGCCCGGGAGGCCAGCCCCATCCAGCCCATCACGGCGAAAAGGCCCAGCCCGGCAAAGGCCGCCGCTCCCCACCACCACAGGGAAAGCCCGAAAACGGTGGTGTTCTCATGCAGGGCGCACCCCTCGGTGACGCACAGGACTTCGGCATATCCCAATGCCTGGGCCACGCACAACACCACCCCGGCCAGGGCCATAAGCGGGGCGGCGAAACGGCCTGGCCCGGACGAGACACCACATGAAACGGCATTCACGAAAAAAACCTCCAGAGGGCGGATTCGCAAAAACCGGGGCATCAGGCCGACGGCGACCGTTTTGCAAGCATTTCCGCAGCGATGGCGGCGGCTGTGCCCACCAGTCCGGAGCAGATCGTGCCGAAACGGTCTTCGGTCCTGGCCATGAGCATGCCCTCCGGGGTGGAGGGATCGCATCCGATCAGCTCCCGGCAGCGCAGGCCGCCGCGAACCTGGACAAAGGCGTCGAAAAATTCCCCGGCCAGGGCATAGGTGGCCAGCTTGGCCTCGGTCCCGCCCGGACCTCCGCCGCCACTGGCCAGGCCGAGGGCCAGGACCGCGCCGGACACCGCCCCGCAGGTCTCGCCCATGGACAGGCCTATCCCGAATCCCGTGGCCAGCCGCACGGCCGTTTCCCGGTCCAGGCCAAGCCCCGGGGCCAGCGCCCCCAAAACGGCCTGAGCGCAGTTGTGCCCGTCGGTGAAAAGCCGCACCGCCTCGTGGGAGGCGTTTTCCCGAGTCCCGTCGTCCGTCATGCCGTCATCCCTCTCAGGCCCTGCGATCCAACGGATCCCGCGCCCATGGCCAAAGTCCGCCCGTCCGCCAGTCAACCGGACGGGGCCTGCGCACATTCGCAACATCTGTGCGCGACGTAGCCCAAAAACGAAAACACCGTCAATCGGCGCCCGCTGCGGCAGGAATGGCCCGCACAGCCGAAACGTCGAAACCGCCCGTCACCCCTCGCGCGAGTTTTTCCCCTCCAGGCCTTCCGCGCTCTCGAAGCGGGCCACAAAGGCGGCCACGGCCTCCTCGATCTGATCCCGGATGCGGCGTACTCCGGCCATCTTTTCCTCCTGCGTCCCGGTCAGGGCCGCAGGGTCTTCAAACGGCCAGTGTTCGCGATGCACCAGGCCTGGGAAGACCGGGCACTGCTTCTCATTGGAATCGTCGCAGACGGTGATCACGTATTCGAAAAGCCGCCCCTGCCGGAACAGTTCAAAGGCGCTTTGGGTTGTGGCCCCGGACAGGTCGATGCCCTTTTCGGCCATGGCCTCGACCACCAGGGGATTGATGCTCGTTGGCGACAGACCGGCGCTTTCCACGGCGAACATGCCGCCGCCTGCGGCCTTTAAGAACGCTTCGGCCATCTGGCTTCTGGCGGAATTGTGAACGCAGATGAAAAGGACGGATTTTTTTTCCATGACGGTCTCCCTTGATTTGCCGACCAGGCGGTTTCAGCCGTTTGCGGCCCGGGCGAACGGCCCGGGCCGGGCATTTCGCCCGGAACTATCACGTCCTGGTGACGAAAAGGCGACGCTCAACAGCACGAGGCCTTGGCCTTGCCCTTCAGCCAGACCTGGAGAATGTAGGCGGCGCATCCCACCCCCGGGGTGACGGTGACCGCCCCGGTGGGGCAGTTGGTCACGCAGGCCCCGCACTCCATACATCCGTCGCGATCCACAATCTCGGCCTTGCCCTCCGCCACGGCCAGCACCCCGTGCGGGCAGACGGCCTCGCACAGGCCGCATCCCACGCAGCGCCGGACATCCAGGGAAATGGTGGCCACTCCGGACAGATACCGCATGTCGCGCATGTTCCCCCCTGGCCTCAAAAGGCCGAGATGATCCACAAAATGGCCGCCAGAACAAGCCCCGCAGCCTGAAGCGGCATGGCCCGCCGCATCTCGCGCTCCACCCCCGACGGCGAGGCGAAGGGCGTTGAGCCTGTGAAATTCATGGCCAAAAAAGACCCCAGGCTTGCGGCCGCAAGCGCCATGGCCACGCGACCGGCCGGGGAAACCGCCTCGGGGGCCGCATGCGCCAGGACCAGGACGGTCAGGAGTCCGAGCCCACCGGCGGCGATGGCCCCCTTGACGGCAAAGGCCCGCCCCGGCAGCCACGGCAAAAATACCGGCGTCGCCAACGCGCCACCGACAAGTCCGGCCAGGGTGGCGGCCACAAGCCACACCCCGCGTTCCCACACGGCCACCAGGGAAAAGACGCCCGGCCCGATCCCGGACACGGCCAGGGCCGCAAGCGCCGCCCACCACAGCCATTTCCGGGCGTGGTAGACCTCCACCGGGGCCACGGCCAGCCGCTCGGACAGGGTGAAGGTCACCCGCCGCATGGCGGGCTCGGCCCGGTTCCCGGCCCGCAAAAAGGCCGGGAGGTCGGCGGCCCGCACCGGCCCGAAAATCGCTGTGAAACCGCACCGCCGCCGGACGTCCCGGGCATCGAGTCCCGGGGCGGCAAGCTGGGGGACAATGAGTCGGCGATGGGACACCACCCGGGCCAGGCCGCTGGCCTCGACCAGAAGCGCCACCGCTGCGGCCGAGAACGTGCCCTTGCCCGCCGCACACCAGACGTTGATCCCCCGGGTGTCCAGGACAAGAATCCAGGCGTCGATTCCCGAAAGCTCCCGGCGCAGGGCGTCGAAGGACAGCTTGTAGTCCGCCGTGACCAGGACCGGGGAGTCCGGCCCGGGCCGTCCCACGGCATAGAGCCCCGGGGCCGTCCGATAGCCGTCGCGGCCGTATCCCAGCCGGGCACCCAGGGTCCCCCGGAAATCGCGGCGGTCAAGCGACGTGCGCACCACGGGCACGGGACCGGCCAGGGTGGTGAGAAAGGTCTCGACAAAGGGGCGCAGTTCGTAGCCGGGCCGGGCCATGGGACTGGCGGCCGGGGCCTGGGGGCCGCCGCAACAGGGCTGGCCGGAATCCTCGCCGCCTGCGGCGGACACGCCGCAACACAAAGACGCATCGCCGTCCGTCGCGGCCCCAGGGCAGCACGGAGACGCATCGCCGCCGTCACGGCCTGGCGTGTCGCCGCAGCAACAGGGACCGGCCGCAGCCGTGGTCCGCTGTTTTCCCGAAAGCGGCATCATGGAGCGTCCCCCCGGGTTTTGGCCTCGTCTTGGCACGACGGCCCGGCCGCGACGCCAGCCCCCGGGCACAATCCTGAGAGCATCTCCCGCAGCCGCTCCAGGCCATCCCGGTCGATGCAATAGCAGGTGCTCAGGCCGTCCACCTCCCCGCGCACCAATCCGGCCAGCTTGAGCTTGCGCAGGTGTTCGCTCACCGTGGACTGGGCCAGGGACAAAACCTCGACAATGCGGCCGCATACGCAGCCGTCGATTTCATGGAGATGGCGCAGGATGGCCACCCGGGCCGGATGCCCCAGGGCCTTGCACATCAGGGCCAACCGCTCGTCCGCGGATTCGGTATGGATGGTGTCATGCCTATTCATCGTAAATCGACGATAAACGATTACCCAAGGCCGCGTCAAGATCCGGCGTCGTGTCCTGAAGGGGCGTCCGTTTGAGTCGCCATGATAACCACATAAAACATTCAACTACGTATTATTTCAAGATATTGATCGCACGCCGGGGGTGACGGATGTCGTCCAGATTGCTGGTGTTGGGGGCCGTATGCGCGGCGCGGGGCGACCGGGCGGTGCAGAGAAAAGAATCCGGAGGAAAAAGGAGCGGCGTCTCCGGACCAGCGTGGGGTGGTCCGAAAACGCCGCTTCGGGGTGCGGGGTCAATTCGTGGAAAATTTTTTTACGCTGCGACCTCGGATTCGACGATCCGGCCGTAAATGTTTCCAGCCAGGCCTTGCCCCAGGGTCAGGCTCGACCCGCGCACCTTGAGGCAGCACGGGCCGCCGCAGTTGGCGAAAACCTCGATTTCGGTCCCGGGGGTCAGGCCCATGGAGCACAGGCGTCCCCTGGCCCGGGAGCAGTCGCACAACTTTTCGATGCGGACCCGGGTTCCGGCGGGAAATTGGCTGAGGGGACCATACGGCGACATGAGAGCTCCTTGGGTGCAAAGAGAGATAGGCCTGTTGAAAATGATTGTCAAGGTTATTTCAATCCGGAAACGACTGCGCCCAGGCCAAGCCGTCGACAGCATGCGGCGCCGGGTCGCTTGCCCCCGGGACGAGGCCGGGATATGGGTATGCCACCATGCGCCCGGCGCGCGGCGCCAATCCGACACGCAAAGGATCCTCTCGAAATATGGACAAACTCGTCATCCAGGGCGCCAAGCCCCTGCGCGGCACAGTCCGCATCAGCGGCTCCAAAAACGCCGCCCTGCCCATCCTTTTGGCCGCCCTTCTGGTGGACGGCCCCATCGCCTACGAAAACGTCCCGCGCCTGCGGGATATCTTCACCACCCTCAAACTCTTAAACATCCTGGGGCTGGGCACGACCTTCGAGGACGACCGGGTCGCCGTCACCCCGGCCGTCGTCCTCAACCACGAGGCCCCCTACGACTTGGTCAAAACCATGCGCGCCTCGGTGCTGTGCCTGGGACCGCTTTTGGCCCGGCTGGGACGGGCCCGGGTGGCCCTGCCCGGCGGATGCGCCATTGGCGCGCGGCCGGTCAACCTGCACCTGTCCGCCCTGGAAAAGATGGGCGCCGTGTTCGACCTCGAAGCGGGCTACATTGAGGGGCGGTGCGACCAATTGACCGGGGCGCATATCACCTTCGACTTCCCCACGGTGGGCGGCACGGAGAATCTGCTCATGGCCGCCAGCCTGGCCAAGGGCCGCACCATCCTGGAAAACGCCGCCCGGGAGCCGGAGATTTCCGACCTGGCCGAATTCCTCATCGCCATGGGGGCGAAAATCACCGGTCACGGCAGCACCATCATCACCATCGACGGCGTCGATTCCCTGCACGGCGGGAGCTACGCCATCATGCCCGACCGCATTGAGGCCGGCACCTACATGGTGGCCGCCGCCATCACCGACGGCGACCTGATCCTGGAAAAATGCCCCTTCCGAGAACTCGACGCCGCCGTTTCCAAATTGCGGGAAATGGGCGTGGGCTTTACCGAGACTCCGGCCGGGGTGCGCGTGTTCCGCCAGTCCGAACTGGTCAACGCCGACGTGGCCACCCTGCCCTATCCCGGCTTTCCCACGGACATGCAGGCCCAGGTCATGGCCCTTATGTGCCTGGCAAAAGGGGCGGGCTCCATCAAGGAGACCATTTTCGAAAACCGCTACATGCACGTCCAAGAGTTGGTCCGCCTGGGGGCCAAAATCAAGGTTTCCGGGCAAAACGCCTTTGTGCATGGCGTGGACCGGCTCTTCGGCGCGCCGGTCATGGCCTCGGATCTGCGGGCCAGCGCCTCCCTGGTTCTGGCCGGTCTGGCCGCCCACGGCGCCACGGAGGTCCAGCGCGTCTACCACCTGGACCGGGGGTATGAATCGATGGAGGTCAAGCTGTCCAAGGTCGGCGCCGATATCGTCCGCGCCCGGGAATGACGGACTGTCCCCGCAAAGGAGTCAACATGAAGGCCCTGCCCCTGCTGATCGCCCTTTTTACGCTGTCCTTCGCCAGCCCGGCCCTGGCCGAGGTCTTCGCCTGCCTGGCCCCGGGAGGCGCGGTGCTGTGTCATGTCACGGGCGGTCCGGGACAGGCCGCCAGCCTGTGCAACACCCAGTGCCCGGCCTGCAAGAACGCCTGCACGCCCCAAAAGCTGGTCAGCGAGGGCGGCGGCACGCGCGTGCGCATCGTCCCCAACCCCGAGGCCGACACCAGCCCCAACACCGTGCGGCCCGGCCCCGACAACCAGGAAACGGCCCGGCAGATCATCCGGGACGGACTTTTGGAAACGCCGAAATAGCGTTTTCCCGGGATGTTCGCTTGACAGGCGGGCCGGGTCCGACGTAGCTAACGGGCATGCTTTCCTCCATGCCGAACCGTCCCACGATCTGCCAGCCGGATGCGCCCTGCCAGGGCTCATATTATTATTACGGCTACCTGTGCGCCCGTGGTCCGGCGGGGTGGGGGACGGTCTAGCGTCACACCACCATACAAACCGCCTCGAAAGGGCTGCGGGCTTGACAAAGCCGGCGGCCCTTTTTTTTGGGACCGCCCCCGCCCCGCTCGTGGACAAACCCAAAGGGAGCCTGCCATGCTGATCGGAAAACTCATCAGGACCGAACGCATCTTCAACCGCGACACCGGCCGCACCATCATCGTCCCCCTGGACCACGGCGTCAGCGTCGGCCCCATCGCGGGCATCGAAAACATGCGCGACACCGTGACCACCATGGTCGAGGGCGGGGCCAACGCCGTGCTCATGCATAAAGGGGTGGTGCCCTGCGGACACCGGGCCAAGGGCCGGGACATCGGGCTCATCGTGCATCTTTCGGCCAGCACCAGCCTCTCCCCCTTCCCCAACGCCAAGACCCTGGTGTGCAGCGTGGAGGAGGCCATTCGCCTGGGCGCGGACGCCGTGTCCACCCACATCAACCTCGGCGACGAAACCGAATCGCGCATGCTCGAAGACCTGGGGCGCATCACCCAGAGCGCCGCCTCCTGGGGAATCCCCATGCTGGCCATGATCTACGCCCGTGGCCCCAAAATCCAAAACGAGTTCGATCCCACGGTGGTGGCCCATTGCGCCCGGGTGGGCATGGAACTGGGGGCCGACGTGGTCAAGGTGCCCTACACCGGCGACAAAGAATCCTTTGCCGCCGTCTGTCGGGGGTGCGCCGTGCCCGTGGTCATCGCCGGGGGGCCCAAGACCAAAAACACCCGGGAATTCCTGACCATGATCCGCCACTCCCTGGACGCCGGGGGACGCGGACTGTCCGTGGGACGCAACATCTTCCAGGATAAAAACCCGCGCAAGCTCCTCCAGGCCGTTAATCACCTGGTCCACGATGACGCCTCCATCGACGAGGCCATGGCCCTGCTCGGCTGATCCCGGCCGACGGCCTTCGGCGACCAGGGGGGAAACCTTTTGAAAAAGGTTTCCCCCCTGGACCCCCTTTCGAAAACTTTGTCGCGCTTCGCGTC